>JBEBGB010000177.1:0-9085 GCA_040081675.1 Vicinamibacterales bacterium | reverse complement strand
TCTGAGTGACGGTGACTTTCCCACCCTTCTTGTTGATGGTTCTGGTGGTGTTGGCGTCCACCCGCGTGAGTGCGACGGAGTCTCCGTTCGCGCTGTTGCCGACGACGGGTGTGTCCTTCCCGTCATAGTTCGCGGTGTAGGTGTAGTGTCTGACCGTGCCGTCAGCTGCCACTTGGTCAACCGTCATCTTCACGCCAGCGCCCGCTGCCTCTATCTTGATCGTCCCGCTGGTATTCGCGGTGCCAGGGGTGAACTTCGACTTCGCAGCGCTGAGTTTCCAGGAGCCGATGTTCGGATTGCCCGACTGAGCGAGGACGGTTCCGACGCCGACGACGAGCGAAACAGTGGCTACGACTACGCCGACGAGAGACATCGTCATTCTTCTCTGCATCGTTCCCTCCTGGCTCACACGACGTTACCGATCAAGCGACGGGTCCGAGGATACGCCTCGCCCAGCAAGAGACACGGCAATTCTTTTCGCAAGCGCCCGCTGAAACATCGTGACGCCGCTCAGTTGTCCCGATCAGCGAGGCAGTGAGTCAAGTCGAGGGGCGAGTGCCGAAAATCCGGCAATGTGGGAAGGGGCCAGTGCGGGCCGCTGCAAGTCGGAGAGTTCGTGATTGAACTCTCCGGCCCGAGCCATTAGGGGAGAAGTCGACGCGAGTGAGTTGAGAACCCGACACGTGACTCAGGGGTCACGTGTCGGGGGCTCGCCTGCTTAGAAGTTAATGAGCAGCGCCAGACGCATCATGCGCGCCTGCAGGAAGTTCTGGGGCTGACCGAGCGTGGCCCCGAACGTCTGCACTTCCTGAAGCACGACGTTACCGTTTGTCACATTGAACACCGCGAACTGGGCCTGGAACTCCTTGGTTCCAAAGCGGAAGGTTCGCTTCGCGCTGACGTCCAACTGGTTCCAGCGATCCTGGAACTTGGTGTTGGGCGAGATCAGGTTGACGCCAGGCGCCTGTGTCTGCGTGCCGGCCGCGAGCAGGAACGGGGCAGACGTGGGGACGCGTGTGCGCTGGCCGTTCGGGAACACGGACGCTGGAACCGACCAGTAGACGCCGAGCGACGGATCCTGCGCCGTGTAGGTGTTGCCCTTGCCAGCGTAGCTCATGAACACGGCGCTGACGTCGAAGTCCCACGGCAGCGGGTAGTTGCCGGCGATCTTGAAGTCGTTCCGGAAGGGCGGCGTCGACGTCTTGCCGTACTCCTGGAACGTCTTGCCAGACTGGTCGCAGAACCGCAGCTTGTTCGGGTCGTACTGATCGCACGAGATCGTGATGACCCGGTCGTTGCTCCAACCGCCGAAGACCGTCGAGCGACGCGGCAGTCGAGCCGTGAAGCTCACTTCGAAACCGTCGTAGATCGTGCGGTTGATATCCGAGTTCACGTCGACCAACTGACTGGCGTAGCTCGTGGCTTTCGCCGGGTTCAAGTTGAACAGCGTGATGGTCTCGCCGTTGCCGGTCGGATTGGCCACCTGGAACGAGGTCCAGTCGGCCGCCGTCAGCAAGGCATTCTTCTGCGCTTCCTGGTTGTAGAAGTGACGATGGAAGTAGCCCCCGAAGAGGGACAGACGCGGCAGCAACTGGTGCTGCACGCCGAGCGCGGTTTCGACGTTGTATTCGCGCTTCAGGTTCGCAGCGGGCGCGCGACCGGTCGACACACCGAAGTTGGCGTTGCCGCTCGGGCCGATCTCGCTGTCCTGCGCGATGTCGTCAAGGTTGCGGTCGGTCCAGGTGCGTGAGTCGACCACCGTGGTGAACGGGTCATAGCGCTTCGCCCAACCGCCCGACCACGGCAGCATGTACTTGCTGACGCTGGCCTTGAGCGCGGTCTTCGCGTCGCCGAAGAGGTCATACACGGCCGCCATGCGAGGCGAGGCGTTGTTCCAGTTCGGCTGGTCCGAGACCTTGTCGCGGCAGAAGGCCGGCGTGAAGCGACCCGCATTGCGGCAGCCCCCCTGGCTTTCGGCATTGAACGTGTCGAAGCGGATGCCCGGGCTCAGCGTGAGGCGCTTCATCGTCCACGTATCCTGAGCATAGATGCCCAGGTCGTAGTTGACGTACTCGTAGTAGCGCGTCGGCGTGTTGTACACATTGACCGAGTTGGGTACGCAATTGCCGGGCGTCGCCTCGGTGCAGCTCCTGGTCGTCGATGCATCGATGTAGTTCTGAACCAGGTCGCCCGTTCGAATCTGGGAGTTCCCGTCCACGCCGAACGACCACTGGGCGCCAACCTTGAGGTTGTGCGAACCCGTGACGTACGACAGCGCGCCGGACAGGACCTTGCGGTCAGGGTATGTGCCGGTCGACCCACCCGGGGCTGCGCCCCAGATGTTGCCGTTCGACGCGGAGTGCGTCACATTCTTGAACCACGCGTCGGTGAACGGACTCGCCGCGATGGCCTCGATGGCCGGCTGATACTGCTGGCTCAATCGTTCGATGTTCGTCGAGTAGCCGAACTCGAGGAGCATGCGGTTGGTCAGCGTGGACGTGATCTTGACCTGGCCCACGTAGTAGAGCGCGTGCTTCGGGTCGCGAATGTCCGACGCCGTGATGGGGTTGTAGCCAGAGAGCAGCTCGGGGTCTTTGTGCTTCCAGATGCGCTCGAAATACGAGCTGACCTTGGTCTTCTGGTTGGCCTGGTACGTGAGTCGAATCAGCGCATCTCGCACGTACTGGTGCTGGATGGAGGGATCGCCCGCCGCGTGGTCGATGCCCTGGCTGTCCGAATAGGCAGTGGGGTAGAACGAGTTGCCGACGCCTTCATCCACCGACACATGACGCACCGTGCCGAAGTACCACAGCCTGTCCTTCTTGATGGGCCCGCCCTGGTTGTAGTTGAAGTCCTGGACGTGCTGCACGAAGTTGCGGAACCTGAATCCCTTGGCGATGAGGTCCGGCGTGAGGTTGTTCGCCTGCCAGCTCGGTGCCGTGCCGCCGAAGAACCCGCCGCCCTTGATCGTGTTGCCGCCGTCTTTGGGGATCAGGTTGACGCGCACGCCGCCTGCGGCCACTTCGGCCGGCAGCGCGCTCGTCTGGAACACCACCTGCTGGGCCAGCGCATCGTCGTTGTAGGCCTGGATGTTGCCGTCGCCCATCGAGCTGTTGACGCTCATGCCGTCCACCTGCATGTTCGTGTGGCGGTCGTCAGCGCCGTGGGTGCGCATGTAGGTCTGTTCCATGCCTTGCGAGCCACCGACGTCAGGGCGACTGAGCTTGACGCCCGGGATGATGGCCCCGACCGACTGCATGTTGCGAGTCGTCGGGAGCGCGTCGATGACGTCGCGTTCGACGACCTGGGTGCGCTGCGCGTTCTGCACGTCGACCAGAGGTGACTGGCCCGAGACAGTGACGCTCTCTTCCAGGGCGCCCACCTTCAAGTCGGCGTTGATGGGTGCGGTGGTGTTGCCGGCCAGCTCGATTCCGTCACGCACGAAGGTGGCGAAGCCTTCCAATGTGAACGTCAGCTTGTAGGTGCCGGGTCGAAGATCAGTGATGGTGTAGCGCCCCCCGGCATCGGTGACGACCGTGCGGGTCTTCTCGATCAGGACGGGACTGGCGGCCTCGACGTTCACGCCGGGGAGGACAGCGCCGCTGGTGTCACGTACGACGCCTGAGAAGGCGCTCTGGGCAGAGGCGGCGGCTGGGAGCAGCACCAGCGCGGACAAGACGAAGAAGAACAGAGGGGCAACTCGACGAAGCATTCAGACCTCCCAATACTGTTGTGCGATCCGACACGAAGACGACGAAGGATATGGCCGACGACTAATTAAGAGAGCAATCCGAATGAATGAAGTTTGCGCAATGAAGCGACAAGAGTGTTGCGGAGTGTAGGGCAGAGCGTGGTGGGGCTCAAGGGGATTCGGGTTGAGAGCCAGACCGAACATGCGGGTCGGACCACTCAAACGGTAATTTGGATATCTCATCTCCAAGCGAAGCTGGCCCGCGCCGCCCATCAGCTGGTATGGATGGGCTGCCTGCCGCCCTCGCGCACAGCCCTGTCGACGGCCTGGCCAAGCCCGACGTTCCCCTTGCCGACGTGCCGAGCCAGGCGACAGTCGACCTGAGCCGTGCGGAACGCTCAGGATTGTCTGAGGAGCAGCGCCACAATTCCCGGCGCGGTAGAATCGCCACGTGCAGCATCCGGATCCTGCGGGGTTCAACGCGTTCATCGATGAACAGCGGGCGTGCTGCCTCTGGTTTCTCCGGCGAGACTACTACCCGCAGTCTGACGCTGAGCGACGGCGCGTGCTGGACGCGATCGAGCGTCACGGGGATGTGTCGGCCTTCACACGTGCGCGTGCATTCCGAGCATGCCTCTCACCGACTTCCAACGCCACATTTGTCGGCTGATTGCGCAGTCGCGTCGCGCGAGCGGCGAGAGCTATGTCGCCGGTGGCGCAGCGCTGAATGAGCTCGTCGCGGCTCCCCGTGTGTCGGACGACATCGATCTCTTCCACGACACCGAGGAAGCTGTAGGCGTAGCCTGGGACGCTGACCGGCTGTTGCTCACCAAAGCGGGCATCACCGTCACCAGCATTCGCGAGCGGCCAGGGTTCGTCGAGGCCCTCGCCTCGTCTGGTCTCGACCGAGTCCTCTTGCAGTGGACGCGCGACTCGGCCTTTCGCTTCTTCCCCCTCGTCGAGCACGACGACTTCGGGCTTGCCCTTCATCCGTTCGACCTCGCCACGAACAAGTTGCTCGCGCTTGTGGGGCGGGTTGAAGTGCGTGACTGGATCGACACCTTGACGTGCCACGAGGCGGTCCAGCCTCTTGGCTATCTGGCGTGGGCGGCGAGTGGCAAGGACCCGGGTTTCAGTCCACACGCCATTCTGGAAGAGGCAGCGCGCGGCAATCGCTACAGCGAGACAGAGGTCGCGGCCCTGCAGTTCGGCGGGCCGACGCCCGACGCGGCGACCTTGTCGCGCACGTGGAAGCGCGCGCTGGCGGAAGGGCGCGCGATTGTCGACCAGCTGCCAAGCGCACATGTCGGGTCATGCGTGCTCGCACGCGAGGATGGGCTCTTTCGAGGCGGCGTTGACGCCCTTGTGCGCGCCCTGGCCGACGTTGCGATTCGCTTCCGAACGGGCAGCCTCCGCGCGGCATTTCCGACGATTCGGTGAATTTTCCGCCTGCTGCGCCACACACAGATAACGCAAGAAAGTGCGACTCGACTCACTCAGGAGGCACAGGTGACGACACAGGCAACGAATCGGCAGTGGCGGTTGATTGAGCGCCCCACAGGGATGGTCGGCGTCGAGCACTTCGGCTACAGCGAAGAAGCGGTCCCGGTGCCGCAGGATGGCGAGATCCTCGTGCGGACGCTGTTCGTATCGTTCGATCCGGCCATGCGGGCGTTTCTGAACGACCGACCAAGCTATGTCGCGCCGCAAGTGGTCGGAGACGTGATGCGCGCCGGCGGCATCGGGCAGGTCGTGGAGTCGCGTGCGTCGACCTTGGTCGTAGGAGACTTGGTGGTCGGCGCTTTCGGCTGGCAGGACTACGCGGCGGTCAACCCCGCGCGCGGCGTGATGAAGATCTCGCCCAGTCGCTCGCCGACGGACTACATGAGCGTGCTCGGCATGACGGGTTTGACCGCCTACTTCGGGTTGCTCGACGTCGGTCAACCGAAGGCGGGTGACACGGTTGTCATTTCAGGCGCTGCCGGCGCCACAGGGTCGACGGCCGTCCAGATCTCGCGAATCGTCGGGTGCCGGACGATTGCCATCGCAGGCGGCGCGGAGAAATGCCGATGGACGTGCGACGCCCTCGGCGCCGACGCGGCGATCGACTACAAGAGTGAATCGGTGGCCGCCCGTCTCGCCGAACTGTGCCCAGATGGCATCGACGTGTACTTCGACAACGTTGGCGGATCGACGCTTCAGGCAGCCATCGGCCAGATGAAGCTGCACGGCCGAATCTCCTTGTGCGGCATGATCTCCACCTACAACGACGCCGAGCCGACGCCAGGCCCGTCGAATCTCTTCGAGCTGATCACACGACGGGTGCGGATGGAGGGATTCCTCATCAGCGACTTTGCGGCCCGGTTCTCAGAGGGGCGTCGTGCGCTGGAAGGGTGGCTCGACGGCCGACAACTGAAGTCGTACGTCGACGTGCAGGAGGGATTCGAGAACATTCCGAAGACGTTCTTGCGGATCTTCAGTGGCGCGAACGTCGGGAAGCAGACGTTGAAGATCGCGGACCCGCCGCTTCCGATCCCGAATGCCTGAGAGTGCGTTTCAAAATTAGAGCACTACCACGGAGGTCACGGAGACGAACGGAAGACACCGTTCACTTTGCTCGTATTCTCCGTGTTCTCGGTTCCGCTCTGTGTTTTCTGTGGTAGAGCTTTTGGTCGTTTTGCAGCCAGCTCTAAGATTTTCTGCTGCGCCCGAGGCTACTTCTTCACGATGTCCGCCGCGCGGAACAATTCGTCGGCGCTCTGCAGCGTGATGTTCCGCAGACGATCGGGGTAGTTCGCTGGCAGGTCCTTCAGGAACGCGCGCACCATGTCGGCCACGTCACTGGTGTTGTCTCCGCCGAGCGTGGCATCGAGCCAGCGCTTGGGAAAGAAGATGTCGCCCGTCCGCTGGATATCCCACAGCATGCCGAGGCTCTGCGTGATGTACTTCTTCGACGATGCTGCCCGCAACGGGTGATGCAGGTAACTGAGACCCTCCAGCACCCACGGCTCTCTCCGCCGGTTGTTCACGTTGGACAGAGAGACGAACCACCGCTCGCGCTCTGCCGGGTCCGCGGAGAGCGCCGGCATCACGAATTCGAACCGACCTTTGCGGTCGGGATTCTCGATGCGCCCCAGTTGCGTGGTGAGCAGGTCCTTCCAGCCATCGACCTGCCGCACGGCCAGTTCTTGCGCAAGCGCGCTGTAATCGTTCTCCGCCAGCGGCAGGCCAGTGACGGTTTGCTTCTTCTCCCACACCTGCCGCAGCCAGCCCACGGTGCCCGGCGTCAGCGCGACGTCGCGCAGCGCACCGAACCAGGCAGCCTTCTGGCTCGACGTGCCCGCGGCAGTGAGACCCTCGCGCAGCACCGACTCGAACCTGGCGGCGCGGGTGTCGCGCTCCGCCTGGCCAAGGAAGCGCCACCATGTCCTTGACGCGTAGCCGAGTACGCGCGACGTCATCTGCTCGTCGGTCTCGCGCGGCAGCGCGCGCAGGCTGAGGTCCATCAGGGCTTCGGGACGCAGCCGGCCGTCGAGCACCGCGTCCCACAACGTGACCCAGGCGCTCCCGCGCGTGAGCGCTTCGTCTATCTGCGGGAGGTTGGCCGTCAGGTACTCGAGCGAAGCCTGGTCGAGAACGAAGTCGCCGTAGGCCCATCCTCCTCCCGTCGGCAGGATGTAGCGCGGCGGGGCCATTCCCACGGCGCCAGACACTTCGACTTCCGCGCCGGTCAATTCGACTGTCATCGTCCGCTCGCCGGACGCCGTGCCGATGACCACGCGCAACTGCTGCGGCCAGGTGAGCCCGCGTCCCCGTGGATCGCGCTGACGAAACACGAGGCGTTCGACGACGCCGCTCTTGATCGACAGCTCAGTCGTGATGGTGGGCCGGCCCGGCTCGTCCACCCACGCGCGGCTCCACTGCTGCAGATCAATTGGCGTGCGTCGGTCCAGCACCTCGATCAGGTCGGTCCACGTCGCGTTGCCGAACGCGTGGCCCTTCAGGTACTCGCGCAGGCCGTCGCGGAAGTTGTCGTTGCCGAGCATCGCCTCGAGGTGGCGCATCACCACCGGCGCCTTCTGATAAATGATGTTGCCGTAGAGGCTGCCCGCTTCCTGCAGGTTGTCGAGCGGCTGGCGAATCGGGTTCGCGCCCGCGGTGCGATCGATGACATACGCCGACGGGTAGTTGGACAGCAGGAACCGCAGGTCGTGGTTCACTGTCGGGAACGACGGGTTCACGATCTTCGCGGCCATGAAGTTGGCGAAGACCTCTTTCATCCACACGTCGTTGAACCACCGCATCGTCACCAGGTCGCCGAACCACATGTGCGCCGTCTCGTGGGAAATGACGGAGGCGCGGCCGAGGAGGTCGTCCTGCGTGGCCGATTGGTCGAGCATCAGTCCCGATGCGTTGTAGAGGATCTTGCCCGCGTGTTCCATCCCGCCGAACTGGAACGCGGGAATGAGGACGAAGTCGAACTTGCCGAAGGCGTAGGGGATGTCCGTGTACTGCTCGAGAGACTCGAGGGCGCGCGCGTGCAGGTCGAAGATCGCATCCTTGTTCCGCGCCACCTTGGCCGCGTCGGTCTCGCGGTGGAACATGCGGAACGTCCGGCCATTCCGCTCGGCAGTCTCCACCTTGAAGTCGCCGCAGATGAAGGCGACCAGGTACGTCGACAGCGGCTGCGTCTCGGCGAAGCGGACCCTCGTGCGATCGCCGATGGTCGTGCGCTCCAACTCGGCTCCGTTCGCCGCGGACTGCCACGCGGCGGGGTGCTCGAGCGTCACGCTCCACCGGCCCTTCAGGTCCGGCTGGTCGAAGACGGGCAGCGCCAGTCGCGCGCGTGCGGGCACGAACAGCGTGTAGAGGAAGTCCGCGCTGCGATTGAGAGATGCGTCACCTGCATCGAAGACAATGCGCACCGAATTGGTGCCGGAGACGAGTGCCACCGGCGGCAGGACGATGTGTCCGTTGATGTAGGTGAAGGTCGCCGGCTTCCCGTTGGCTTCGAGCAGCTTGACGTGTTCGCGGCTGGTCTCGAAGTCCATCACGAGGGGCGCCGAGGCGTCCTCGAGTGTGAACCGGATCGTCGTCGAACCGGTGAGTGGCGAAGCGAGCGAAGACGGAATCGAGAGTGACAGCTCGTAGCGCAGGTCGCTGACATTCGCCGCGCGCCGTGTGGCGATATCGAGCGGGACACCCGACGCAGGTGTGGCGGTCTGCGCGTGAGCGGTGGCGGCAGCGAGCAGGAACACGGCAAGGGCAGTGAATTTCATGTCATCGTGTTTCGCGCGATGCAAGCGCACGTTTCCACGCGCGCTTGCGGTCGACTACTGCGTTCCAAACCGTCCTGACGGTCCAAACCGTCCTGGTCGTCCTGACCGTCCAGAC
>JBEBGB010000841.1:0-2344 GCA_040081675.1 Vicinamibacterales bacterium | reverse complement strand
GATGAGCATCCGATACCTCGTCCCATTCTGCAAAGTGCTTCGCCTCGGTCAGGTTGTCGAGACTTCCACCAGGGACACAACCCGCCGCGATCAACTCGAACACGCGTGGTGCGATCACAGGAACGCGTGAGGCGATAACTTCGGCACCCACGCCGCTGGCGCGGCACATCGCGATCAGGTGACCCAGTAGTCCGAAGCCAGTCACGTCTACGGCTGCACGTGCGAGGCGTCGTTCGGCAATGTCGGCGCCCGCAATGTTCAGCTGTTTCATCACGGCAATCGCTTTGCGTTCCAGTCTCCCGTCGGTCAATCCGCGCTTGATGGCCGTCGTCACGATGCCTGTCCCCAGGGGCTTTGTCAGCACGAGGAGATCTCCAGGACGCGCACCCGCATTGGTGAGCATCAGACGCGGCGACACCATGCCGGTAACAGCAAGGCCGTAGATTGGCTCCGGATTGCGGATCGTGTGACCGCCAACCAACGCACACGTCGCCTCGAGCAGCGTTGACGCGCCGCCCCTGAGAATGCGGTTCACCACCTCGAGGGGCAGACGCTCCACGGGGAACCCCACGATATTCAGGGCCGTCAGGGGCCGACCACCCATGGCATACACGTCAGACAGCGCATTGGCTGCCGCAATCTGACCGTACGCATAGGCATCGTCCACGATCGGCGTGAAGAAGTCGGTCGTCTGCACGAGCGCGCGGTCTCGATCAATTTTGTACACACCGGCATCGTCGCCCGTGGCGGTGCCCACGAGTAGACGGCGATCCACTGTCGTCGGAATCCGACGCAGAACCTGCGTCAGCGCCTTTCGGCTCAACTTCGACGCTCAACCAGCGGAGGTCGAGAGAGCGGTCAGCTTCAGCACTTCATCGCGCGACATGAGATCACCTCCTTTCGCCGGAAAACCAGAAGAGACGCCAAGTCCGAGCGAAAGACGGCTTGGCGGAGAGGGTGGGAATCGAACCCACCCCTCGACACTGAGTGCCGAGGCGACGGTTTTGAAGACCGTGACGACCACCAGGCACGCCTCACTCTCCGCGCCTACAGTAGCGCGGCACGCTACGTGGGCGCTACCGCAACGGAGCTCACGCCCGTCTGGACCGAAACGCAGGAAAGCAGCTGCTGAAGCGACCGCGCGAACAGCATGCGTTGACGCACAGGACGCGCGCGGGTTCCGCAGATCGAGCGGGAGGGATTAGCAGCCCGTGGCGAAAGTCCCGCGTCGCACCGAGACGGGCGAGGCGCCCGGATCGCAAGGCGGGAAGAGCGAGTTTATTGGGCACAAATGAGCGATGAGCAACGCCGCGAGGCCCGGGGTCCCCGACGGGTGTTTCCCAACCCGTTGGGGTGGGAGGCGGGATGCATCGCCCGTCGAATGCAGCGGAATTTTCGCCACGGGCTGCTAGGGTTCGATTGGTGTGAGCGACAGGGTCCACTGCACCGGTATCGTCTCGGGCCGATAGCAGACCTTGTCGTCGCAAGCCTGGTACTCAAACGATCCGGCCACTATCAGCGACTCGCGAGCCGTCGCGCGCTGTCGCATGGACGGCGTCAGCGCCAGGGTGATGTTCTGTGTGACACGGAACGGCTTGTCGAATACCTGAACTCGCTCCCCAAGCGGATCGACGAACGCCGTCGCGCGCGGAAAGAGCGGGGCCGTGGCCTTGAAGTCCGGCGAGTCGTTCATCTTCACTGTGATCGAGATGTAGCCGTTCTGCCCAGGAGCGTAAACATGAATCTTCGGCCCTGGCGTCACGTCCATCGTCAAGGTGATGCGGTGGCCAGGAGCCGCGACCGTGTCGGTTGAACCCAGCCTTACTTTCAGATACCTGCCGATCAGTTCCGTCCCTGCGCTCAGCTGCGCGTCACGTTTTCCGCCCGTCAGAGACGATGACGACTGCCGTAAGGCGGCGATGATGCTCGCTGCGCTGTCGCGTTCCTGATAGGCGTCTTCGAAATTTCTGGAGACGATGAGGCCTCTTGTATCGAGCACGTAGGTGCCCGGATACGGGATGCCCGCAGTCCGGCCCGTGGCCTCACCATTGCGGATGCCCCACGCGGTGATCGTTTTCGATCCCTGATCGGAGAGCATCGGAAACGTGATGGCGTGCTTGTCCGCAAATGCCCGTAGCGTCGCGGTGGAGTCGTAGCTCACCGCCACCAGGCCCAAGCCAGCACGTTGAATATCAGGAAGCGAGCGTTGCAGCTGCACGAGCTGCGTGCGGCAGTACGGTCACCAGTCGGCCGAGCGAAAGAACACGAGCATCGTGCCCTTCGGCCCGGCGAACGATTTCAGTGTGCGGACGCGGTCCTGCTGATCTGGGAGACTGAAGTCGAT
>JBEBGB010000176.1:0-9101 GCA_040081675.1 Vicinamibacterales bacterium | reverse complement strand
ATCACGTGGTTGTTGGTCAGGATGTAGCCGTCCTGCGTCACGACGACGCCGGATCCGAGGCCGCGCTGCTTGGGCGTCCGCTCTGGTCGCTGCCCTTGTCCCCTGCCCTGCCCTTGGCCCTGGCCTTGGCCTTGGCCGAACCGGTCGCCGAAGAAGCGACGCAGCATGTCGTCATCGTCGCCGTCGAACTGCGTGGGACGGACGCGAGCCCGGCCCTCGACCCGAACGGTTACAACAGCCGGCGTGACGGCCTTGACGATGTCAGCGTAGGAGTCGCGCCCGCCAGCGAAGACTGCACCGCGAGAAGCGGCCGGTGCCTGCTGCGCCTGGGCAACGGGAACGAGCGAGTCAGGTGGATGGATGGCTTGTTCGGCAGCGAGGCCGTGCCAGGTCGCGCCGGCCACCAGGAGCGCCGCCGCCCCCAGTGCCACGGCACTCCTGACCTTTCGAGTGTGCAAGGTGGTGGGAGTGGTGTCCATGTGTTGTCCTCTCGAATACGGCGGAATATTTCCGCGCACACTCGATTAGACGGGCGGCCGCCTGACATGGACGTGGCCGGAGGATTACATCTGTGAAAGGTTGGTGCCCGGCCGCCCAGCGGCCGGGTTCAGTCAGGGTTGTTGATGCCCCAGAAACGATTAACGCGCGTCTGAGATGCCCGTCACTCGAATGTCAACGGCGACAACCGAATCCTGGTATGTCGCTGAACGGATCATTGAAGCCGTTCCGTTGATCGTGAACCGACGCGACAACTCGATGCCCGCGGCGACACTGGGATGGTGATACAGCACGCCGTGATTGTCGGTGCCTTCCAGGAACGACACCTGAAGGCTCTTCTGCCGGTCTCCACCGAAGCGTGGCTTCTCCACGAGATGCGTGTATTCGAGACCACCGTCAACCCGGATGAACCGCGACGGGCTGAAGTACATCGACGACACGTTGCCGTACTGCAGTGACTCCGCCCAGCCGACGAGACGCAACCCGCGTAGGCGCTCGCTGATGATGCGGCTCGCCGACGCCGTGAAACGCGTGCGGTCGTTGCCGTCCGACAAACTCTGCCACGCGCCCCGGAGCTCGATGGTGGTGTTGGGAGACGCGGCCCGCACCTGCGCGAAGGGACCGGCGGCCGTCAGCCCGCGCTCGACGGTTGTCAGGTTCTCCTGAACCGGTTCGAGGTTCACACCGCCCTGGAGATTGAGCCTGTCTGTGGCGTTCCAGATGCCCAACGCCTGCGCCTCGAAGGTCGCGTTCGAATTGAAGATCCACGCGCCCGCTCGTGCATCGACGGTGAGGTGTGGACCGAACAAATAGGCGGCCTGCACACCGCCTCGATAGCCGTTGAGCGTCCGCAGGTCGTTTGCGGCCCGCACTTGATCGACTGACGCGCCCACCTTCAGGCGCGGATGAGCACCGAGCGTGAGGTCGACACTGCCACCCTCACGGCGCAGGTTCAGCAAGCGTTGCCCCTCGAACCCGCGCGCAGACGTGGCACTGCTCGAATACGCGAAGACCGGACGACGTGCGTCGAAATTTCGAGCCAGTGCGGCCGCCGCCAGGCGGTGACCAGTGTCCGACACCAGATCCTCGAGCGCCGCGTCGGACGCCGTCATCTGTCCGGCAGACCTCAGAGCTGCCGCGCGTTCGAAACGTGCCTCGCTGTTGCTCGGTTCGACGGAGATCCACGAGTCGTAGTACTCAACCGCAGATCGCCAGCGTCCGTCGAAGAACGCCTCCTTGGCGTTCACCTCCGCGGAGACCTCCGCATTGGTCGGATACGCTGCGCGAAGCTCCGTGTAGAGCTTCCGCGCCTCCTCGTAGCGGCCGGCCCATCCCGTCACTCGCGCCTGCTGCCGACGAGCGTCGAGGTTGTCAGGTTCGAGTTCCAGGAACTTCGCATAGGCGTCGATCGCCTCGGCGTGATGCCCGCCCCAGCTGAGCACGTCGGCTCTCATTCGCAGCACTTGCGGTGACTGGGGTTCCAGCTTCCGCGCGACCTCGACGGCTCGCAGGGCTGCGTCAAACTCTTCGAGCGCTGCATCGAGCCGTGCAATCGTCAGGTGCCTGGTCACACCTGGTGCCTGCTTGTCATTGAGCGAGCGAAGCAGACCCACCATCTGACGCGCGAGGTCGAACTTGGAGTCGGGGACAAGTCCCGCGACGTGATCGCCAACGGCGATGATCAACCCGGCATTGTGATCGGCCTGCGTCTTGAGGCGCTTGAGCAAGTCGGTCAGCTCACGGTCGGTTCCGGTTCTGGCAATGGCGTCGACCGCGGCAAACCAACTCGGAGCAAAGGTCGGATCGAGTGCAATCGCGCGCTCGGCTTCCTGTTTCGCGCCCGCGCGATCTCCTGCGATGAGAAGCTCAGTAGACAGCTGTGCGGCGATGCGCCCACTTTGGGGCAATCGCGCACTGGCTTCCTGCAGCACCTCAGCACGTGGCGCGCCGGCCTGCTCGAGCGCGCTCCAGGCGAGAAACACCGCTTCACTCACCGTGGGCCGCTTCGCAAACGCGCGCAGCGTTGCGATGGCCGCGGCGGGTCCTTCGACCGCCGCTTGCAGCTCGGACTTCAACATCGCGACGTGCTCGGTGTTGAGCAGCGTGTTGCCGAGGGCCGCCAGGGCCTTCGCCGGCTCACCAACGGCTCGCAACGACTCAGCCAGCGCAGTGCGGCCTGCCGACGTCAGCGGCGGCGCGCCAGTCTCGGTCAACAGGCGAACCGCGTCGGCGTCCTTCCCGACGAGGCCGAACACCTGCGCGACAGCCGCGCGAGTGTCTGAATCAGTCGGATACAGCCGGGGAAGCTCCGCCACGGCAGCCAATGATGCGGCGTCGCGTGTGATGCGCCACGCAAGCACTGTCGCCCGAGTGGTCAGCGCGATGCGCGAGGGCATACGAGATCTGAGACGCGCAACGATAGCCAGCGCTTCCTTGTACTGGCCAACTCCTTCGAACGCGGTGGCCTTCAGATCGTCGATGCGGTCCGTGTCGGCCGGTCCGGCGCGCTCGACCGTCTTCAGCGTCGCCAGCGCAGACACCGGTTGCTCGAGGAGCAACTGCGCTTCGGCGTCGGCGATCGTGCAGGCAATCGGGCTATTGGAACACAAGCGGGCGCGAATGGCGGTGGCGCTGTCGGCGTCGCCGAGCAACTGGGCGAGGGCCAGCCTGCGCGTGCTCACCGCGACCCACGGGCCGTCGATGGTTGTGAACCGATCGCCGACCACCTGGGCGTCTTCCGGGCCACGTGTAGCCATCACGGCATCGATCGCGGCAAGTGCCGCAGCCGGACCCAGTGCGGTTGGGGGCAGCCCCTCGAGAAGCGCTGCGGCGTCGCTCTGTCGTCCGAGTGCGAGCAGTGCACGTCCTCGGATAGCCGAGGCGTCATGCGAGGCCGACGATGCGGTGAGGCGGTTCGCGATATCGAGCGCCGCCGAGGGCTGGTCGGCGTCGAGCGCGAGTTCCGCAAGCGCCGTTCGACGTGCGGCGGGAAGCGACGAGTCGCGCAGAAGCGGTGTGGCGGCAGCGAAGGCCTCGTACGCTCGAGCAGTCATTCGGTAGGCGTCGACCACTGCGAGCCGGACCTCGACATCGTCGGAGCGGACCTTCAGCAACGGCGTCAGGATGGGCAGCGCTGCGGCAGGTGCGTTGGTCCACACCAGAAGCAGCCCTTCGAGCCTGCTCATGTCGTCGGTCTTGGTCGTCATCTTCTGGATGACACCAAGGGCATCGACGTGACGCTCTTCGGCCACGCTGCGATCCACGGCGCGGCGTCCCCACTGCGAGTCGGCACACGCCAGGCGCTGGACCGTCTGAATCATGCGGTCGGTGCCGCGCGCGTCCGGGACACGATCGATAAGTGCCAGCGTGGAGTCGTCACACGCGGTGAGTTCGGACACGGCCGCGTCGAGCGCCGGAAGCGCGCGGGCATAGTCGCCCGCTGACAGGGCCAGTTCAGTGAAGGTCTGCCGATCCTTCTTCGTCGCGCGACCCGTCGCGAGCAGCGCGGAGTACGCGGTCAACGCCTTGTCCGGCATGTTCGCCGACGTCGCAAGCTCGCCGCTTCGCCGCAGCCAGCGTACCGGGTCGGAGCCAGTGGTCAACGGCTGCACCGCCGTGTAGGCATTGGCAGAAGAGCCGGCACGCACCCACAGATCAACAAGCCACGAACGGACCAGCTCGTCCTCGCGATGCGTGGCGAGCCAGGCCTCCAGTTCAGTCGCACCGGCTCGATCAGCAGCACCGCGAGCAAAGGCTTGCAGCCGCAGCCGCGCGAGGTCGTCGTGGCCAGCAAGGGCCGTCGCTGGCACATGTCCCCACGCCTGTACAGCTTCCGCGTAGCGATCGGCGCTGCTCAGGGCAACGGCGTAGGCTTTCCAGTCTTCGTCGGTAGCATCGTGCTTCTGGACGGCGGCACCGTAGGCTGTCGCGGCGTCGGCGGCACGTCCGCGGCGCATGTGACTGTCACCAGCAAGGTGTGGCCAATGCGCCGACTTGTCGTTCAGAAGCCGACCCTCTTCTGCGAAGGCGACGGCCGATGACTCGTCGCCCAGATCGACCGCGATACCGATAGCGCCGTCTCGCACCGCGTCGGAGGCAGGCACCGTCCGGAGAATTTCGCGAGCAACCTGCAGCGCGGTCTTCCCGTCGATCGACTTCAGGACCCAGAAGTACTCGGTCAGTTCAGAGGCCGTGAGCGCGTGTGCGGCACGCGCCTGCTCCCAGAATGTCGCGGATGCGGCGAGGTCGCCGGCTTCGCGTTTGACGCGCGCCATCCCGACCAGCGCCGAGGCGCGCAGGTCATCCTGCGCGAAGACGGGAGCGCTGATGGCGCCCACCACAACGAGAGCGAGCAACGTACGACGAGCGCGCATTACTGCGTCCTCCGACTGGTGCGACGCAGCACTTCACCGTACAGTTCTTCGGCGCGACGCAAGTCGCCGGCGCGCCGCGACGCATCTGCGCGTCGTAAGGCCAGCTGCACATCGTCAGGGTCGAGCTGCGCGCAGGCGTCAAGGGCGCGCAATTCGAGCTGCCGGTTTCCGAGTGTCTGCGCCCTGGCGGCGATGATTTCCAGATGCTCTCGCGTCACCTTCCGCCGCGAGAGCGCATGTTCAGCGCGCTCGACGAACGCGGTCTGTTCGGCGGGCGTTGCAGGGGCACCGCTACTGCGGAGCCCCAGCAGGTCACGATAGCTGTAAGCAAAGACGGCGCCCTCGCAGAGAAGGCCCAGAAAGACGACGAGAAAGAATCGCGTCAACATGTTCGTTCCTCAGGCAGCCGTGTCCATGCGGAACGGCTCGAGGTCCCGCTCGGTTTGTTTCTGCTCGAACTGAAGCCCGAGCAACCACACGTCGAAGCCGTGGCGGGACGGCCGCGGCGTCGAACGCACGACCGACACCTCTCCGCTCCAGCTGTGGCCTGGCACCGACATGGACACAAAAATGCGCGACCCGACAGACACGTCCACGGGCATGAGCACGCTCATGCCCGTCGCGCTGATATCGAGCGCAATGACAACCCAGTCGCGCCCATCGACTTCAACGTGAACAGGGATGCGCACCAGCTGACGCCGCGCGCGGCCCCGCGTCAACGTGAATGGCCTGACGAGCCACCGCACCGCTTGCACGACGAGCGGCGGTTGCGACAGCGTCCTGAACAGATGAGGGACCGCGATGGTGTGAATGCTGTCGGTGATAGCGTCCACATCCGACTGCGACAGGTGGTCGAACTTCGCTCCGTATCGGAACCACCCATCTGCGGTCTGCTGCTGTTCGCTCGAGATGATGATCTCCTGGTCCATCGGCTTCGGACCAAGGTGCACACGAACCGGCATGCGAGTTCCCGGGTTCAGGAGACGCGGCCAGAGCAACGAACATCCAGAGTCGGAGATGTCCGCCGTCACGCCAAGCGCAGGCACCTGGCCGGACGCAGGCTGGGTCTCAACGGGAAAGTTCGCGCGGAATCGCAACCCGGTGCGCTTTTCACCGGGACGCGACGCCAGCCGCAACACCACCAGCATCAAGGCCATGTTGTAGAGGGTCCAGAAGATGCCCGTCCCGGCGCCGAAGTAGTCGTCGGACATGCGGAAGCCCAGGCCCATCACACTCCAGCCGATCGCCAGAATGCTGAACATCACGATCGCCATGTGCGGAAGCACGGGCGCGATCGACTGGCTCGTCGCTCCGCGCTTGTCCGTCACCTCGAACGACGACCGTTTGCCGCGTCCGAACATGACCCGCTTCATCGCCCGGATGAAGGTGAAGAACGAGACCATGTTGTAGAGCTCGTCCATCAGCAGCCGGCCCTTGCCTCGGCTGGCCACCTCATAGGACAGGACCACCGAACTCAGAAAAGCCAGATACACGACCAGAAAGCGCGCGTTGTACGGCGCAATCGGGAACGTGCCCGAGAAGAGCATCCACGGCGGAGCCATGTAGAAGATGAACTTCGGAATGCCGATCGTCCAGTGATAGAGCGACGCCGCGTAGGCAATGCGCTGGTGCACAGACAGGCCGCGTGCGGTCAGTGGATTGCTGAACGTGGCAACGGTCATGTTGCCCTCGGCCCACCGCAGGCGCTGCGTCTCGAAGGTCTTGAGGTCGGACGGGGCCAGGCCAGTGACGAGTACCTCGTTCAAGTAGACCGATTTCCACCCGCGCGAGTGCAGTTCCACCGACGTGTGGAGATCTTCCGTGATCGTCTGCGTCATGATGCCGCCGAGCGGCGTGAGCGCTTCGCGACGAAGCACCGCACCAGTTCCGCAGAAGAATGCGGCGTTCCAGTTGTCCTTCCCGGGCATCACGAGCTCGAAGAACGCGTCCTGTTCGCCGTACATGCGCCGCTGACGCCAGCTGACCTTGTGCTGCACCGAGTCGAGGTTGTGGTACTGCTGTGGCGCCTGGACGAGGGCGACCTTCGGATCGCGGAAGAAGCCGAGCGTGCGCTCGAGGAACTCTGGCCTCGGCACGTGGTCGGCATCGAAGCTCGCAATGAAGTCGGCGTCGGTCATGGCGAACGCGTTGTTCCAGTTGCCGGCCTTGGCGTGGGCGTTGTCGGCGCGGGTGACGTAGTTCGCACCCAGCTCCTCCGCCATCGCGCGAACTGCCGGTCGGCGTCCGTCATCCAGCACATACGTGCGATGCGGGTACCGCATGCCAACGGCCGCTCGCACTGTCGTGCGCAGCAGGTCGACATCTTCGTTGAAGGTCGTGATGAAGACATCGACCTTCAGGTCTTTCACGGGCTCTACCACTCGGCGTCGGCGTCTCGTCCACGCCGTGTGGAAGTAGAACGCCAGCGAGAAGAAGCCGTGCAATTCCGCGAAGTACACCAACAGCGAGAACACGAGGGCATCGTGGTTGATGGTGTAGCGCGCGCGATACGCAAGGTAGGCGAGGTATATCGCCAGTGCGCCGACGATGGTCAATCGAGTGAACCATCGACGAGCAGGCGACTCGTCCAGAACCAGCGTGCTATCGGCGTCGAAGACGGCGCCGGGCGTTGGTACAAGCGGAAGTGTGAAGTCTTGAGTAGTCATTGACCGCGTCTTCTGTTCTATCGGCAGAAGCGGGGGCAAGCGAAAGCCCGCAGGCATGACAATCGCAATGCGGGGAGACGCACCTGCGACGCGGACGGCGGCGATGGGCTCTCGGCTCCGGGCTCTCGGCATTGCGCCGGGCGACCAGCTACGCTTTCACTCGCCCTCTGTCACACCGTTCCAGCCAAGACCAGAGCCTGAAGACTGAAGCCTGAACAATACCTACCGCCCAACGCTACGCGGCAGGGTCACTGTGAAGGTCGAACCGTGACCAAGGCTGCTCGTCACATCCACCGTCCCGCCGTGCGCGACGACGATGGCTCGCACGAGACTCAAGCCGAGCCCGAGCCCGCGCTCGTGACGGCTGCGATCGCCGCGAAACAGTCGATCCCAGATGCGCGGCAGTTCCGAAGCCGCAATGCCCTGGCCGGTATCGCGAACCCGCAACACGGCCACGTCACCAACCGTGTCGACGTCAACCGTGACACGACCACCTTCAGGTGTGTACTTGACGGCGTTGTCGATCAGATTTGCCGCGACCTGCTGAATACGAACGGGGTCGGCCAACACCTGCACCGCCGACAGCGCGCCGGCTTCGAGCGATACGCCCTTCGCGTCGGCCACCTCGTGGTACAAATCCAGCGCGCGACGAACCAGGTCGCTGAGATCGCAGAGCTCGCGGCGCAGCAACATCGCCCCGCTCTCGGCCTCCGAGATATCCATCAGCGTGTTGAGCATCACGAGGACCCGGTCGGACTCCTCCACGCAGTCGGCCAAGGCCTCGCGGTCTCGCGCCCCATCGGGCGGGGACGCCAGCGCGAGTTCCGCGGTCCCCCGAAGGTGCGTCAGCGGCGTGCGCAAGTCGTGTGACACGTTGTCGAGCGCTCCACGCATGCCGCGCACGAGAGCCTCGATCCGATCGAGCATCGCATTGAAGAGCAACGTCAGCTCGTTGATCGCGTCGGCGTCGGTTCCTGGTGGGACACGCTCGTCGGTCCGCCCTGTTGCAATAATGCGGCGCACGGCGCTGGTGAGCCTGTGAATAGGCTGAAGGGCAGACTGCGTCAGCACCCACCCGCCCGTCAGCGCGATCACAATGATCGAGAGCGTGACCAGGCCAAGCGAGGCGCGGAAGCGCCCGAGAATCTCGGCGCGAGACTCGGTGCTTCTTCCAACCTGGACGATCGTTCCATCGAGCAGCGATACGGCTCCGACCTCCAACCGCGCCGGGTCCCATCCTTCAGCATTGCTGGTCACAACAGCCTCGGATGCTCCGGCCAGCACGCGGACGAAGATGCGTTCGCTCGATGTGCGCTGTTCGATTTCAATCGTTGCGGTCAGCGCACGCAGTCCGCCGCGCGCGTACACCGTCGCGTACTCTCCCAGCTTCGACTGGATGATTTCCTGATCGCGCTGAGCGAGAGACGAAGAGGTGAGCACGTAGGTGATGAGAACGACGGCAAAGGAACTGACGACGAACAGGACCGCGTACCACACGGCGAGGCGCAGTCCGAAGCTTCCCGACAACCGAACAGGCGTGTCGTCAGCGGATGACATAGCCAAC
>JBEBGB010000840.1:0-2348 GCA_040081675.1 Vicinamibacterales bacterium | reverse complement strand
CGCGCGTCGCGTGACGCTGCAGTGCGTACGGCAGGTCGATACCTGTCCGATCGCGGCCTGCCGGCGAATATCTTCTACACGGGATCGTGCGGAGGCTTTACCGAGCGTGCGCCGAACGTGTGGCGCGGCGCGGCCGACCCGACGTACCTACCCTCCAAAGCAGACCCGGCGTGCGTCGGCGAATCGACCTGGCACGACGAGATCGGCGCGCGCGACGTGCTGCGGGCGCTGAAGGCTGGCGGCTTTGCCGGCGACTCGCTCCGTGGCCTCTCAGTGTCACAGCGGTCTGCTTCAGGACGTGTCGCATGGCTGCGCATCGATGGCCTTTCACCAAACCAGGTGTCTGGCGACAACCTGCGCATGCTGGTTGGACGCACCCTCGGTTGGCAACATCTCCGCAGCACGCTCTTTGATGTCGCGCGTACCGACACGGGGTTTGCCTTCTCGGGAACTGGGGCAGGACACGGCGTGGGCCTGTGCGTTGTTGGCGCGGCCGCCCGAGCGCGCGACGGGAGCACTGCCGAAGACATTCTCCGCAACTACTTTCCGGGTCTGGTCTTTCAAACCCTTGCCGCGGCCGACTCGCCCAGGAGCGCGACTCGAGACCTGACTGACCTGGCTTCGGGTCCGCTGCGGATCTCGCTGCCGCAACAGGACGAACCCCTTCGCGTTGACATCCAGGCGACGGCGTCGAACGCGCTACGGCAGGTGCGTGCTGCTCTCGAAGCCACAACGGACAGGTCACCCATCGCAGTACGGTTTCATCCAACCGTCGAGAGTTACCAGCGTGCAACAGGTCTCCCCTGGTACACGTCCGGCGCTACTCACGAGCGAACGATCGATCTACTGCCGTTCGAAGTTCTTCGGCAACGCGGGCTGCTGGAGTCGACCCTTCGGCACGAGCTCGCACACGCGTTGACCAACCAACGGTTGAAGGGCGCTCCGCTCTGGATGCACGAAGGAGTCGCCATGTGGGCGTCGCGTGGCCAGTCCCTCGCAGCTCAGACACCGGCCAGACCGGTGCCGGCCGCCATCAGCTGTCCCTCCGATGCAGAACTCAGGAAGGCGGGGTCTGCCGATGCGATTCACCGCCTGTACGACCAGGCGACCCAATGTTATATGCGCGAACTCTCCGCTGGACGGTCGTGGCGAGCGTGGATCAAGTCGGCGAATTGAGGGGTCGCGCGGGTGATCCGTCGGACGCGTCCGTGCGCGCGAACGTGCGAAGGACGAGCACTGCGATGAGCACTCCGAGCAATAGCAGCGCAGACAGCTTGACCGACACGAAGAGCAACTCCATCGTGTTGGCCGGCAAGCCGTTGGGCCGCCAATAGACCAGCGACCAGAGTCCATATCCGACGAGCAGTCCCGCCATTGTTGCCCCGAGTGGCAACGGCGAAGACGCCAGTTGGAACCCGTGCCCCACGCTCTGGCGCTTCACGCGGCTGGTTGTCACTCCGCAGACGACCGCCAGACCCACTCCCCAACGCACGAGCCACAGCAGCCACGAGATCGACGTGTGAAGCCATCGGCTGTTCGCCGTGCCTGCGTACCGCAGGAGCAGCGCATCGATCTCGCCGGAATGCAGTGTCCACTGGTCATCGATGGCAACGGTGACGAACCACAAGGCACAGAACACAGCGAGACCGAGGAGGAATCCGGGAAGGCCCCAGGTACCCCGCTTCGCCGCGTCGACAACGGTCGCTCCGTCGAGCGCCGCCACGACGACAGAGGTGGTGTATCCGGTAAGGATCGCAAGGAGCATGGCGAGCACGGCCGAGAGCGCCAGCGCAAACGCATTCGACTCCGGAACGTTCAGCAACAACCAGAACACGCCTCCGGTGGCCGCTGCTCCGACGCTGGCGAGCAGCAGCCCAATCAACACGGCTCTGATGGTCACTGCACGCCCTCGGGCGAGATGGTCAGCGCCATCACGTCGCTCGACGCCGACACGTCCGGCACATACATAGGCGCCACGTGCGCGGGCATCGCTCTGAACTGGCCAGGGGTCGTCACCTTCAACATGTAGCTGAACTCATGGCGTCCACCAGTCAGGCTGTCGAGAAAGTAGACGGTGCGGTCGTCGCGGAGCTCGCGTTGACTGCCGTAGTCCCATGCACGGCGTCGCTCGAGCTCGTAGCCTTCTTCCTTCTCCACGGCTTCGGTGCCGGCAGGAATGGGATCTTCCATCATCAGGTATCGCCAGTCTGCCGAGCCTGCCACGGTGAGCCGAACGAGGATGAGGTCGCCGGGTTTAGCGGTCCCAGCGAGCGGAGTCTCGCGATACACGATTCGGCCCTTCACAGTGACCGGGGCAAGGCTGAAGTACTCGCGAAGCATGGCCAGAC
>JBEBGB010000839.1:0-2349 GCA_040081675.1 Vicinamibacterales bacterium | reverse complement strand
CGCCGTAACGGTGGAGGAGACGAGCCGGATGAGGCGAGAGTCTCACGTCCGGTTCTGTGAGCGCGGAGGGGTGTGATTCCCCTCCGCTACTCGGCGACTAGCGAAGGCGATCGAGGGAGTGGGTCAGGCAGGTCGGCCTAGTGGGCCTGGCGGCAACGACCCAGCGAATTCGCCGACGCTCACGTCACCGGCGATGACGCAAGCCGGAGTGATCCTTGGCACTGCTGCCTATATGAGCCCGGAGCAGGCGAAGGGCCGTTTCGTCGATCGGCGAGCGGATGTCTGGGCCTTTGGCGCCGTGCTGTTCGAGATGCTCGCGGGCACGCGAGCCTTCCCTGGCGAAGACATCACCGACACGATGGTCTCCGTACTCAGCAAGGAACCGGACTGGTCGGCGCTGCCGTCCGGGACGCCGTCGGGTGTGCGTCGACTGCTCGGTCGCTGCCTCAAGAAGGATGTACGCGCACGACTGCAATCCATCGGCGACGCGCGTGTGCACCTCGAGGAACTGCTCAGCGGCATACCGGAGGAACTCGCGCCTGCACCGAGCGCGAATGCGACGACGCGTGTAGGCTCGCGGTCCGCAATGCTTGCCTGGATCATCGCAGCGGTTGCGGCGTTGGGAATGGCGGTGGCGGCGGTGCCCACGCTGCGGCATCTGCGCGAATCGCCTCCGGTCCAGCTCCCGATTCGCTTCGAGATTCAAGCGCCGCCGACTGAGGATCCGTTGTCGTTCGCGTTTCGCCCGATGGAAGGCAGTTCGCGTTCGTCGCAACCGCCGACGGCGACGTCTCGCGGTTGTGGATCCGCTCGTTGGACCAGACCAAGGCACAGCCTCTGGCGGGGACCGACGGTGCGACGTACCCGTTCTGGTCGCCAGATAGCCGCTCGCTGGGTTTTTTCGCGGGCGGCCGGCTGAAGCGGATCGACGTTTCCGGTGGAGCGGTGCAAGATTTGGCGACCGCGCCAAGTGGACGGGGCGGCACGTGGAACCGCGAGGGCATCATCCTCTTTGCCGCGTCCACCCGAAGCGGGCTTGTTCGCGTCGCTGCCACTGGCGGGCCGACGACGCCAGTGGCACCGGAGGGGGTGGCTGGCCGAACGGTGTATGGCTTGCGCTTTCCGCAGTTCCTTCCTGACGGGCGGCGCTTCCTCTGTTACCCACAGTTGGCACCGCCGGAACTCAGAGGTGTGTATCTGGGGTCGCTCGATGGTGGCGAGATCATCCGCGTGCTCATTGCAGATACGACGGCCACGTACGCATCCCCGGGCTATCTTCTGGAGGCTCGGCAGGATCAGCTCCTGGCGTGGCCGTTCGACGCGTCCATAGGTGTCGTCAATGGAGATCCGGTGCCGATTGCCAGCGGGGTGGGTGCGAACAACACGATTGGGATCGGCGCATTCTCGGTGTCGGACAGCGGCATGCTCGTGCATCGCGCAGGTTCCGGCGCTCAGCGACGGCAGCTCACGTGGGTCGATCGGGCGGGCCGCGTGCTGGGCACGATTGGCGCAGCGAATGACACGACGTCTCCAGCGAATCCCGAACTTTCGCCCGATGGCCGGCGAATCGCCTGGAACCAGCAGGTGCAAGGCAACACGGACGTGTGGGTCATGGATGTCGGCCGCGGAGTTGAGAGCCGGTCTACCTCCGGCGCGAATTCTGATGGCAATCCGCTCTGGTCGCCGGACGGCAGCCGCGTGGTGTTCGCGTCCAATCGTGAGGACGCACGCGACATTTTCGCGAAGCCGGTGAACGGGGCGGGTGACGGAGAGCCGCTCCTGGTGACCGGGGAAGTCAAGTTCCCGCTCTCCTGGTCCGCAGACGGCCGTTTCCTTTTGTTCAGGAGCGCCAACAGCAAGACCCAGCGGGAGGATCTCTGGGCGTTGCCGATGACTGGCGCCAAAGCGCCTTACCCCGTCGTCCAGACGAACTTCGACGAAACCGAGGGACAGTTCTCACCTGACGGTCGCTGGGTTGCGTACGTGTCGAACGAATCCAGGCGGTTCGAGGTCATGGTTCGCCCGTTTCCGGGACCGGGCGAGACGGTGCAGGTGTCGGCCGCGGGTGGCAGCCAGGTGCGTTGGCGGCAGGACGGCAAGGAGCTGTACTACGTCGCTCCAGACGGGCGAATGATGGCCGTACCCATCGTCGCGAACAAGAACGGTCAGACGCTGGACGTGGGCGCACCGATGCCACTGTTCACCACGCGCCTGGCCACCGGGTCGAACGTGACGGGCGCGAAACCACAGTACGCGGTCGCGTCCGATGGTCGCTTTCTTCTCAACGCACGCGTCGACGATGGCACGTCGCCTCCACTCACCGTCGTCGTCAACTGGAGTGACGCGCTG
>JBEBGB010000838.1:0-2355 GCA_040081675.1 Vicinamibacterales bacterium | reverse complement strand
GGAGTACAACCTGTCGATCGGGTGGCCCGAGATGGTGGTGAAGCTCGTGGAGCGCTCCGGGGCCTTCTTCAATGTGGGTTCGAGCGTCTCACGCTCCCACCGCAGCTTGGCCGAGCCGTCCGCCTTTTGCATCGATTGTTCATTATATTAGGGGGATGCCGACTCACGGGCCGATCTTCACCGCCATGCTCCAGGAGTTCGATGGTGCGGCGCGCATCCTGAACCTGGAACCAGGTATCTGGAAGATCCTGACGCATCCCAAACGTCAGATCACGGTGTGCTGCCCGGTTCAGATGGACAACGGTGAGATCGAAGTGTTCACCGGGTTCCGCGTGCAGTACAACATCACGCTCGGTCCGGCGAAGGGCGGCATTCGCTACCACCCAGGTGTGAATCTCGACGAGGTCACGGCGCTTGCCGCCTGGATGACGTGGAAGTGCGCCGTGGCGCACATCCCGTTTGGCGGCGGCAAGGGCGGCATCATCTGCGACCCGACGCGCATGTCGCAGCGCGAACTCGAGGCGTTGACGCGCCGCTACATAGCCGAGATCATCGACGCGATTGGGCCCGAGAAAGACGTGCCCGCCCCCGACGTCAATACCAATGAACAGGTCATGGCGTGGGTGATGGATACCTACAGCATGCACGTGGGGCACACGGAGACGGCTGTGGTGACGGGCAAGCCTCTCGAACTTGGCGGGTCACTCGGTCGTCGCGAAGCAACGGGCCGCGGCGTGATGATCTCGACGCGCGAGTCAGCGAAACATCTCGGCCTGGACATCAAGGGGGCGACAGTCGCCGTGCAGGGTTTCGGCAACGTTGGTTCGATCTCGGCGGAGCTGCTGGCAGGCATCGGTGCCCGCATCGTGGCCGTCACGGATTGGAAGGGCGGCGTCTACAACGAACGCGGCCTCGATCTCGTGAAGCTCGGCGCCCACGTGAAACAGTACAAGACAGTAGCCGGCTTCTCTGGCGGCACGTCACTGTCGAACGACGAACTGTTTGCGCTCGACGTCGACATCCTCATACCGGCGGCGCTCGAGAATCAGATCACGATGGAGAATGCTCCATCGATCAAGGCCAAGGTCGTCGTGGAAGGCGCCAATGGGCCCACCCTGCCGGCTGCGCACCAGCACCTGCATGCACGCGGCGTCTTTGTCGTGCCAGACATTCTGGCCAACAGCGGCGGCGTCACCACGTCCTATTTCGAGTGGGTACAGGACCGCCACGGGTATTTCTGGACCGAGAAGGAAGTGAACGACCGGCTCGAAGCGAAGATGTGCGAGGCCTTCAACGCCGTGATTCACACGTCGCTGAAGTATCGCGTCGACCTTCGCACCGCCGCCTACATCGTCGCCATCAACCGCGTCGCGACCGTGACGCGTTTGCGGGGCATGTACGCCTGACAGGCCTCACACGCTGCTCACCATCGTCGGTGTCCCGAAAGCCTGCGGCCCTACCCGTCCGCAATGGCAAGAGTGTCCGGCTACTTCTCGAGGTCAGCGGTCTCGTGTCGGCACGGCACACCCAAGAAGACGCCAGACGGGCCCGGTACGGCGATGACGCTCGGTCAGTTCGAGCAAGGAACGCGAGGTTTCTGGGTTGGCCTCGGTATACTGAACTCTATGTCGAAGACGCACATCCGACCGGGCGGCGCCAAGCGTGCCGAGCGTTCGGCTGGCGAGGCGATTGCGCAACGCATTCAGGAACACGCTGCGTACGCAGGCACGGTCAGACAGCTCGGGAGACCGGCGCCAAAACTCAAGCGCCTGAAGACTTTCAAGGGGCCTCTTCCCGGTATCTACATCGGCAAGCTGCGTGACAACTCCGCCTGACCACTTCGACGCGGTGGCCGACATCGTCGAGGCGCTAGGCAGGCTTGGCTTCGACCCGGTCCTCGTGGGTGGTATGGCGCTCGTGACGCTCGGCTCTCGCCGGGTTACACAGGACTTCGACTTCCTGGTATGCACTCCAGGAGACCGACTGGATGACCTCGTTGCGGTGTTCTACGATCACGGGCTCGAACTCGTAGCGCGGTTTGGACGGCTCGGCGAAGTCGTGGCCACAATCGACAATCCTCGCGTCGCCGCCATTCGCCTTCGGTTGGATGCGCCATCCAGCGCCCATTTCCACTCTCCGACGACGGGGCTGCGTGTCGACCTCCTTTTCGACTTTCCGTTGAAGGCCGCGGACCTGGCGAAGCGTGCTCGACGCGTCGCCATCCATGCCAGGCAGCTCAAAGTGGCTCGGCTGGATGATCTTCTCCAGTTGAAGGAAATCGCTCAGGCCAATCGTTTCGCCCCCGGTGACGCGGAGGATATCGAGTTTCTGCGCACCCTTCGCGGCACTCGCAGG
>JBEBGB010000837.1:0-2358 GCA_040081675.1 Vicinamibacterales bacterium | reverse complement strand
CGGGACCGCACCCGCAGCGTTCGACGCCTATGCCGTGCTGCTCGAGTTCGACAGCGATGTCGAGTTCATCAGGCGACTCGCCAGTCTCCTGAGCACCACGCTGCCAGGCTATATGGCCGATCTGCTCATGGCCGCGCACGCTGGCGACGCGCCAAGGGTGGCCGCGGCTGCACATGCGCTGCGTGGGTCTGTCGGCAACATCTATGCGGACCGGCTCGCTGGGCTCGCGGGTGTCATCGAGAGAACCACGCGTCAAGGCCGACCCCTCGACCCCTCACTGATCGACGAACTCGAAGAAGCCGTCGGGAATCTCCTGTCGGAGTTCGTCCTGTGGGCCGAAACCCTGGAGGGGCATGAACACGCTGTGCGGGACTCGCGATGAACGTCCTCATCTGTGACAACGACGCGCCAACACGATTCGTGTTGAAGCGCATCCTGACGCAGACGCTAGGCTGGAGTTCGGTCGAAACGGGCGACGGCGTCGAGGCGCTCGAGATGCTGTCGAACAAGCGGTTCGACCTGCTGCTGCTCGACCTCGAGATGCCCCTGTGCGACGGCTTCGAGGTGCTGGAAGTGGTGCGCGCGTCCGCGAAGCTGCGCGATCTTCCGGTGGTGATCGTGTCCCAGGAGCGGCGCCGCGAAGTGATCGTGCGGCTGACCGAATTCAACGTCGCGGGCTACCTGCTCAAGCCTCTGCGCGCCGAACACGTGGCGGCACGACTGACCGGGCTCGGGCTGAAGCCGACGGCTCACTACGGCGTCCGAGGCGAAGTCTCCGAGATGTGCGTCTCTCCAGACCATCCCGCGCTGCTCATCGACGGCAATCTCGACTTCCGGCACTTCTTCGTCAGTGAGGGCGAGCGTTTCGGTCCGATTCGAGCAGCCGAATCCGCGGCGGCTGGGCTCGCTCAGTTCCGCGCTTCGCCCGTGGATGTCGTGTTCGTTGGAACGAAGCTGGGCATCATGGGCGCGGAAATGCTCGTCCGCAAGTTGCGGGATGCAGCCGGCGAACGCCGCGTACGCATCGTCAGCGTCATCGAGGGCGCGAACGGAACCATTCATACGTTCGCCAGACGCGCGGAAGACCGGGTGCACGCCGGGTGGGACGATGAGATGAACCGCACGTTCATTCCATCTGAGTTTGCGAAGGAGTTCGCACCGTTTGTCCAGAAGACCGGACCGGTGGCCGCCCTCGCGAAGGCGCTGCCTGAATTCCGGCTCGCATCTGCCAGCGCCGTCGAACAGGTGTTCGGCATGATGCTGAACGCGGAGGTGGAAACGGTCCACAGCGCGTTCGAAATGAACGTCGCCCTGCATTCATCGATTGCCATCGAGCTCGACGATCGGTTCCATGTGGTGGTGAGCGTCTTCCTGTCCGAAGCAGCGGTCGACGAGGTCAACGGCGTCCTGATAGGGCCCGATGCCAGCGTTGGCGATCGTGTGGCAACGTCCAGCGAACTGGTGAATCTGGTGGCGGGCCGGCTGCATGCACATGCTGGCGACAAGTCGGTGAAGAGCGTCTGCTCATTGCCCGAGACCATGACCCACAACGTCCCCGATCCTCTCCCTGACCTGCCGCCCGAACAAGGGCACACCCTTCACTTCCGGACGTCTGGCGGGAGGGCGCCCTTCGCGGTGTCACTGAAGATCGAATTCGTCGAACAGGCGGCCCTGGCGAGCTGATCGGCCACCTCCGATACCAGCCACACGTCTTCGCACGTGACCGACTGAATCAAGAACGAATCCGAGCGGCCGATTACCTTTCCGGACAATTGACGCGTCGCCCTGCTCGACGCGTCTCATGCGAGCACCGGTCATGGAACAGCCACGCGGCGAAGTCTGCAACCGAATCGAACACAGGCTGGGGCGGATCGTGTGCGACGCGATAGTCGACCCTTCGCCGGAGTTGCTGGCTGCGAGCATTGACTGCGTGGCCGCCGACCTCGACGCTGCTGGAATGCCTGATGCAGCATCCCGTCTGCGTGCCGTGACTCTGCTGCCCATCGATCAACTTGGCGAGCGCCTGAATGCGGAGTGGCAGGACTGGCGCGCCAGCGACGAGTTGCGCGGCGATGTCGAGGCACTTGCCGCCGATGCCGAGCTCGCGTCGATGTTCGTCGCCGAGGCCCTCGACCATCTTGGCTCCATCGAGAAGACACTGCTGAAACTCGAGACTGCACCGAACGACACGACACTCCTGAACGACGTGTTCCGGCCGTTTCACACGGTGAAGGGCAACGCCAGCGCTCTGGGCCTGACGACGGTGCAGCACTTCGCACACACCGTCGAGAGCCTGCTCGATCGATGTCGCTCGGGCGCACACTCGGTCGGCTCAGTGGAAGTCGACCTGATCCTGAA
>JBEBGB010000175.1:0-9154 GCA_040081675.1 Vicinamibacterales bacterium | reverse complement strand
ATGCCCAGGCCGGGCGAGGTCAGTCTCGCGCACAACGGGGTGCTCTTTCTGGACGAGATGCTGGAGTTCACGCGCGGGGTGCTCGACGTGTTGCGTCAACCGCTAGAAGAAGGGGCGGTCACCATAGCCCGCGCTGCACGGACAACCGTCTTCCCGGCCCGCTTCGTTCTGGTCGGCGCAACCAATCCGTGCCCCTGCGGTTTTGCTGGCGACACGATCCGCGAGTGCCGCTGCACCCCGCAACAGATCGCGCAATACACCGGACGCCTGTCGGGTCCACTGCGCGATCGGTTCGACCTCACCGTCGACGTGCCGCGTTTGCCGTCCGAGTTGCTTGGACGGAGCGGCGACGGCGAGCCGTCTGCCGCCATTCGCGACCGCGTCGTCGCAGCGCGCGAGCGTCAGCGGGCGCGCAGCCGAGACTCCTCAGCGCTGACCAATGCCTCGCTCTCCTCCGCTCTCCTGCGCCGACACTGTGCGCTCGATCCAGCCAGCTTGCGATTGCTGCGCACCGCCGCGGAGCGACTGGGACTGAGCGCGCGCGGGTTCGACCGTGTGCGCCGCGTGGCGCGAACGATCGCCGACCTGGCGGAAGCAGACGCCGTGGGTGTAGACCACGTCGCCGAGGCGCTGCAATTCAGGGGCTGAGCGAGGTGCACACCCACCCTCACGCCAACGGGCCAGATTGCCACTGATCGGATTTCTGTCTCTTTCGCACGGCAGTTGCTACAGGCGTAGCCCTCGTCAGCCGAAGAGATGAACTGGGGATGGCTCTATCGCCCTTGGCACGTTCGGCGACGTCAAATCTAGCGCAGCTCTTGCGCCGGCGCCGGCTGATCGTCGAAGGTTTTCACGCCCGGTTCGTCATCACGCAGCTGCTCTGGCTCGCTGTTGCGCTGGTGCTGCTACTGGTGGCGTTGTTCATGCCGTCGGCCATGGCGTTGCTGAACACGCCAGCAACGACCGATGCCGTCCAGCTCGCAGATCGGTTTCTCTTTCTCCATTCTTTGATCTGGCCGCTCATCATCGGCTTCTTTCTGCTCTCTGGCGTCATCATCGTGCTGACGACCCACCGCGTCGCGGGACCTTTGTATAGGTTCCGCCGAGTCTTCGACGATGTCCGGCGCGGCGAGTTGACGGTACGGGTCACGACCCGGAGTGGCGACTACCTCACCCAGGAAGCCGCCGATCTCGAAGCCATGATCTCCGCGCTTCGGGAGCGCATCAGCCGCGCCAAGCGTGAGACAACGGCAGCCGAGGACGACGCCACGCGGCTCGCCACGCAGCCGTCGCACTCACCCGCCAGCGAGTTGCGTGCTCTGACCGAAAGGATTGCGCGCATCCGACGCGTGCTCGATGAGTTCACGACCGACAGCCGCGGCTTCACGCTGGTAGAACTGCTCCTCGTGGTGGCCCTCATCGGCGTGATCTCCGCGATCGCGATTCCCAACTACGTGCAGGCCCTGACCGCAGCGAGGACGACCAGGGCGATCGCCGACTTGCGCGCCATCGACCAACTGGCACAACTGCAGCTGCTGCAGGGCGGGTGCCTGCCTTCGTCTCTCGCCGAAGTGGGCTTCGTCAACGTCGATCCGTGGGGTCATCCGTATGTGTACGAGCCGATCCGAACCGGCTCAGGCAGCAAAGGCAGCTGCGCAGCCTGCACGGACGTGTGCATCAATCAGAGCGCCGCCCGTAAGGACAAGAGTCTCCATCCGGTGAACTCTGACTTCGACGTGTACTCCATCGGTCCAGACGGCAAGACGGCGTCGCCCCTGACGGCGCAATCGAGCGAGGACGACATCATCCGGGGTTCCAACGGGGGCTTTTACGGTCTCGGCCGGAACTTTTGATCCGCGGATGAGGTGGCACCTGGACCGCCTGCGGTCCCACGGACTCAAGAACCGCGTCGCACGGCGTATCGCCGTTCTGTTCGTCGCGTGCACGCTCGTGCCCATGGCCGGTTTCGCCTTGGTGACCGTGCGGCGAACGAGTCGCTATCTCGAACGGGCCGCCGCGGACCGATTGCGAGCGGAGGGCAAGGCCCAGATGATGGAGGCGCTTGCCAGAATCGAGTGGCTGGATCGCACCCTTCGGGTGCTTGGGGCGGCTGTCGCGACCGATCCCACGGGCCGTGCCGCCGGCCGCCTCGACGACGTCTTCCAGAAGCGGCCGTCAGTACTCACGTATGGCCCAGACGGCGGTGCACCGGTCGTCCTCGGTGCTCCTGCGAATCTCCCGACACTGTCGAAGAAACAGCGTGGCTGGCTCGTCGAACGGCGGGCCTTGATTGTCCCGACCGACGCAGCGGCGCCCGAGCAGTCCGGCGACTTGCTCGTGGTTCCTGTGGAGGGCGGAAGCGGCGTGATGGTGGCCACGCTGGACTATGCCTGGGCGTTCAGCCTGGATGATCCGGACAGCTTACCGGCCGACATGCAGTTCTGTCTGCACCGCTCCGGTCGCTTGATCGCGTGCTCGCCGCGCGTGCCAGCAGAATTGGTGGCTGCATCGAGCAAGATGGAGCCGAATGCCGATGCCGTACTGGGGGCGTCTGGTGAGCCCGTGTTAGCGCGTTCTCGGATGATTCCGTTGCAAGTCGGTTACATGTCCGAGCCGTTGACTCTCGTCGCCATGCAACCGTCGGCGGTCGCCCTGCAGCCCGCTCGTGAGTACCTCCGCGACTTCTGGTGGGTTGCGCTGGCGAGCCTGCTTTCGGTCAGCCTTCTGGTGCTGTCGCAGGTTCGGCGGCAGATGCAGCCGTTGGTCGCGTTGATGGATGCCACGCGCCGACTCGCCACGCGCCGGTTCGGCTCCCAGGTCAGTATCGTCAGCGGTGACGAGTTCGAGGAGCTCGGCACCGCATTCAACCAGATGTCAGGTGAGTTGAAACGACAGTTCGACGAACTGGAAGCCTTCAGTCTCGGGGCGCTGGAAGCCATGGCTCGAGCGGTCGATGCCAAGTCGCCCTGGACGGCTGGACACTCGAGTCGTGTGACGGAACTGGCGGTGGCGATCGCGCAAGAGATGAGCCTGCCCGAGGAAGAGATTGAACAATTGCGCCGGGGCGGACTCGTTCACGACATCGGCAAGCTCGCGACACCACCGGAAATCCTCGACAAGGCATCGCGCTTGACGCCAGAGGAATTGACGATCATGCGTCGTCATCCGATGCAGGGCGTGCACATCCTCGAGCCCGTCATCGGCTTCGAGCCGCTGCTGCCAATCGTCGCGCAGCACCATGAGCGGTGGGACGGCGGCGGTTATCCGCATGGCCTGGCAGGCAACGCCATCGCCCGGACGGCGCGTGTGCTGGCAGTCGCCGACGTGTTCGACGCGATGCAGTCCGATCGTCCGTACCGCGCTGGCAGGCCGCTGCAGGAGGTGGTCTCGACCATCCACTCGGAGGGAGGTCAACACTTCGACCCGGCGGTGGTGGAGGCGTTCGTTCGGCTGGCCGGCGAGCGAGGCGAACGGCTAGCCGATCACCCGCGGTTACACACACGCCTTGGGCCAGTAGAACACGCGTCATCTCACTGACGCGGCTGTCAGCGAGACACCTACGCTGAACGGCAATTCACGTATTTCTGCGGACAATGGAGGCTTCGCCACGGCTTCGCCTACTGTTCGCCATTCGTACACTTTTGGCTTCCGTGACTAAAAACCATGTGTTAGAGTCCAAGGAATTTCCCACAGCAAGGGTTCACTGCTCGGTAGTCCTACCACCGGCCAGACAACCACGCTTACAAAGAGAGGCTGATGTTTTCCACCAGGTATACCGTTCTGATCGCCGACCGTACGACCGGTGTTGTACGGCGCGTCACTATCAGTCTTCGTACCGTCACGTCGGTCGTCGGCGGCGCACTGCTGCTGCCGGTGCTGATTGGACTGGGCGCCAAGTGGAGTTCCAGGCTCGAAGTACACAGCCTGCAAGTCACGAACTCAGCGCTCACCATGGAGAACGGTAACTACCGGGAGACAACCGGCGAGCTCACTACCCAGATTCAGTCACTCGAGGGCGTCATTGACGAACTCGGCGTCCGCTCGGCGCTCGACCCGGCTCAGGCCCGAGCCATGGCCAAGCTGCCGGCCGTGATCAAGGCGCGAGCCGCGGGCGGCACGTCGCAGACCAATGCCGCAATTTCCACCGTGCTGTCGACCTCACTCGGTTCACCGGACGACACGTTCGGGGTGCTGCGCACCTTGCTCCAGTCACTCGAAACGCGCTTGAGCAGCGTTCGCAAAGGCGTCGAGCGGCAGGAGAAGCTTGCAGCCGCCACTCCGTCGATTTGGCCCGCCCGAGGGTGGCTCACCAGTTCGTTCGGTGGCCGGTCCGATCCATTTACCGGTTCCTCCGCGTTCCACCAAGGTCTCGACATTTCGGCATCCAAGGGACAGCAGGTGTTCGCCACGGCAGACGGCAAGGTGGAATCCACCTCGTTCCAGGGCGAGTACGGCAATCTCATTGTCGTGACCCACGACTTCGGCATTACGACGCGTTATGGTCACCTCAGTGGCTTCAACGTCAAGCCCGGCCAAACCGTACACCGGGGCGAGGTCATTGGTTACGTCGGCTCGACCGGACGTTCGACCGGCCCGCATCTCCACTACGAAATTCTCGCCAACGGCAAGCTGCTGAATCCGCTTCAGCTGCTCACCAAGCCGGCAGCAACCGCAGACAACTAGGTCGTCGGCGTCAACACCATGACGCTGGCGTCTCTTGTCGAGCGCCAGGACTGTCTCGCGCCCATCAACCTGACCCATCAACCTGATCTGCACGTTGCACGCCGTAACGCTTGGAAGCGTCGCCGAGCGCCTTCAAACCTTCGTTCTGCTACAATCGTCTGATACCCATGGCTCCTAAACGGGCGCAGTGCCGTCCTGAGCCAGGCCAAAAGACGGACGGATCCGCGCTGTAGATGCTCCAGACTATCCTCGCCAAGGTCGTCGGCACCCAAAACGAACGGGACTTGAAAAAGCTGCGCCCTGTTGTGGCGCAGGTTGGCGCGCACGAAGCGTCAATGACGTCGCTGTCTGACGAGGCGCTCCGCGCCAAGACCGCCGAGTTCAAGACACGCGTCGCCAACGGAGAGTCGCTCGACTCGCTGATTCCGGAGGCGTTTGCCGTCGTGCGCGAAGCGGGTCGCCGCATGCTCAACATGCGGCACTTCGACGTGCAGCTCATTGGCGGCACGGTGCTCCACCAGGGTCGCATCGCCGAAATGAAAACCGGCGAAGGCAAGACGCTCGTCGCGACGCTGCCGGCCTACTTGAACGCGCTCGCGGGCAAGGGCGTCCACGTCGTCACGGTGAACGACTACCTCGCCCGACGCGACTCGGAGTGGATGGGCCGCATCTACCGTTTCCTCGGCATGACGGTGGGTGTCATCCAGCACGAGTTGACCGACGCCGAGCGTCAGGTCGCCTACGCGGCCGACATCACCTACGGCACGAACAACGAGTTCGGCTTCGACTACCTCCGCGACAACATGAAGTTCGACCTGTCGCACTACGTGCAGCGTGGTCACCACTTCGCCATCGTCGACGAAGTCGACAGCATCCTGATCGACGAAGCCCGTACGCCGCTCATCATCTCCGGGCCGGCCGAGGCGTCGACCGACCTCTACTACGAGGTCGACAAGATCATTCCGCGCCTGAAGCCTGGCGCCGTCATCCGTGGCGACACGAAGGCCGAAGAACGCGAAGAGATCGAGGCCACCGGCGACTACATCGTCGACGAGAAACACAAGACCGTCACGCTCACCGAGAGCGGCATGGCGAAGTCCGAGCAGATGCTGCTCCATCATCTGAGCGGCGGGCACATCTACGACCTGGAGAACGCCCACGTCAAGCACCACGTCGATCAGGCGCTGCGCGCGCACGCCATCTTCAAGCTGGACGTCGACTACATGGTGAAGGACGGCGAGGTCGTCATCGTCGACGAGTTCACCGGGCGTCTCATGCCGGGACGACGCTGGAGCGACGGGCTGCACCAGGCGGTCGAGGCGAAGGAAGGCGTGAAGATCGAGCGGGAGAATCAGACGCTCGCCACCGTCACCTTCCAGAACTACTTCCGCAAGTACAAGAAGCTGTGCGGCATGACCGGCACGGCCGACACCGAGGCGATCGAGTTCGAGAAGATCTACAAGCTCGGCGTGAATGTGATCGAGCCGAACCGCCCGATGCTTCGCATCGAGAATCCGGACCTGGTCTACCGGACCGAGCAGGAGAAGTGGGAGGCGATCGTCGCCGACGTCATCGAGGCGAACAAGCTCGGACGCCCCGTGCTCGTCGGCACGGTCTCGATCGAGAAGTCCGAAAAGCTCTCGACGCTGCTCGATCGCCGCGGGCTGAAACGCGGCACGACGACCGGCGGCGGTTCCGGCAAGCACGTCGTGCTCAACGCCAAGTACCACGCGCAGGAAGCCGAGTTCGTCGCGCAGGCGGGCCGACTTGGTTCCGTCACCATCGCCACGAACATGGCGGGCCGCGGCACCGACATTCTCCTTGGTGGCAATCCCGAGTTCATGACGCGTCAGCAGGCGCTGGCCGAACAGATCGCCGAACGCCTGCCAAAGGGGCAGGAGCGTTTCGTCGACGATGCGGAGTTCGTCTACTACTCGCACCTCGATGGGTTCTACAAGGTTTCGAAGCCCGAGTACGAACGCATCTTCGCGCACTTCAAGGCGATCACCGACGCGGAACACGCCGAAGTGGTTCGGCTCGGCGGCCTGCACATCGTCGGAACCGAGCGGCACGAAGCTCGCCGCATCGACAATCAGTTGCGTGGCCGCGCCGGCCGTCAAGGCGACCCAGGCTCGTCACGCTTCTATCTGTCGTTGCAAGACGACCTGATGCGCATCTTCGGCTCCGACCGCATCTCTGGCTTGATGCAGCGCCTGGGCATGGAAGAAGGCGTGCCGATCGAGGCGGGCATGGTCACCAAGGCCATCGAGCGCGCGCAGAAGCAGATCGAGGCGCAGAACTTCTCGGTTCGTAAACACCTCCTCGATTACGACGATGTCATGAACAAGCAGCGCGAGAGTATCTACGCGCTACGTCGTGAAATCCTCGACGGCAAGATCCGCGTGGACGAGGACGAGTTCGTCGGGACGCACGACTACCTCATGACGCTCGGCGAGGAGAAGATCGACACAGCGGTCGAGACCTTCGCCCCCGCGGAAGCCGACCTCGAGCAGTGGGATCTGGAAGCGCTGCGTCGCGACGTCGAGGAAACCTTCGCCGTAGACACGAGCGGCGTCGAGTTCTCGGACAAGACGGCTGACGAGATCCGCGACGAACTCTGGAACACGATCCAGGGCACCTACGCCGAGAAGGAGCAGATCGTCGGCGGCGAGATTCTTCAGAGAGTCGAGCGCGACATCATGCTGCAGGTCGTGGATCAGCAGTGGAAGGATCACCTCTACAGCCTTGATCACCTGAAGGAAGGCATCGGCCTTCGCGGCTACGGTCAGCGGGATCCGCTGGTCGAGTACAAGAAGGAAAGCTTCCAGATGTTCCAGGCGATGAAAGAGCGCGTGGACCAGGAGATCGTCAGCTACCTGTGGCGGCTTCGTCCGGTGCTCTCCGAAGAGCCGCGGCCGGTACGGCAAGCGCCTCCCCGGCAGTCGCTCATCCTGAACAATCCCGCGGAGCAATCGCAGCCGTTCGGCGAGCCACCCCCGTTCTTTGGTGCGCCACCGCAGGCTGCGCCGCCGGCACTGCCCCTGGGACGAGCCCCGCAACCCGCGCGAGTGGGCGGCGACGATGCCGAGGTGAAGACGGTGCGCAACGAGGGGCCGAAGGTTGGTCGCAACGACCCCTGTCCGTGCGGCAGCGGCAAGAAGTACAAGAAGTGTCACGGTGCCGCGTCCTGAGGAACCCGGGCGCATCCCGCATGCTGGCCCTCAGTGGTCGGCTCGTGCGCGGAACCATGATCGTTGATGTTCGAGAGGCCGACGCATGTCGGCCTTTTCCATATCGAGTGTCCGGCCTTCGAGGTGTGAGGTCATGGCTTCCGGAGCGCGGCGCCCGGATCGCAAGGCGCGAAGAGTGAGCTTATTGGGCATAAGTGAGCGATGAGCAACGCAGCGAGGCGGGATGCCCCGCCCGGAAGACGTCCTCACAGCTCGAAGGCCGGACACTAGACTTATGACGACACGAACCGATGCTCTCGCCACCACGCCATCCATCGACACGTCGTTCGCGACGGCGCTGACGTTCGACGATGTGCTGCTCGTGCCGCAGCACTCGACCGTACTGCCCTATCAGGTTGACGTGAGCACGCAGCTCACACGCAACATCCGCCTGAACGTGCCGCTCCTCAGCGCCGCCATGGATACGGTCACCGAGTCGCGCCTCGCAATTGCCATGGCGCAGCAGGGCGGCCTCGGCGTCATCCACAAGAACCTGTCGATTGAAGAGCAAGCGTCAGAAGTGGACCGCGTCAAGCGTTCGGAGAGCGGCATGATCGTCGATCCGATCACGCTCTCCCCCACTCATCGGATCTTCGAAGCGCTCGACCTGATGAAGAAGTACCGCATCTCCGGCGTGCCGATCACCGAGGACGGCAGCAAGGAAGGTCGGCTCGTCGGCATCCTGACCAACCGCGATCTCCGCTTCGAGACCAACGTCGAGCGCCCGATCTCGGACATCATGACCAGCGAACACTTGATTACCGTGCCCGTCGGCACCACGCTCGACGCCGCACGCGAGATCCTGCATCGACACAAGGTCGAGAAACTCCTCGTCGTCGACCACTCGTTCCGCTTGAAGGGCCTCATCACGGTCAAGGACATTCAGAAAGCGGTCAAGTATCCGAACGCCTCGAAAGACGCGCTCGGCCGATTGCGCTGCGGCGCCGCGGTCGGTGTCGCCAAGGACACTGTCGAGCGGGCCGCGGCGCTTGTCGGCGCTGGCGTGGACGTGCTCGTGGTCGACACGGCGCACGGCCATTCACAAGGTGTGCTCGACATGGTTGGACGGCTTCGTGCGCAGTTCCCAGAAGTGGAGCTCGTTGCTGGCAACGTCGCCACCGCCGCTGGGACGCTCGCGCTCATCGAGCAGGGTGTCGACGCAGTGAAAGTGGGGATTGGCGCCGGCTCGATTTGCACCACGCGCGTCGTCGCCGGAATTGGTGTGCCGATGATTACCGCGG
>JBEBGB010000836.1:0-2363 GCA_040081675.1 Vicinamibacterales bacterium | reverse complement strand
GATTCTGCTCAAGCCCACGGCGACTCCGTCCAGGACGAGCGCGAATTAGGAGACGGGGATGAATCGCACATTCAAGGGACTCGTCGCAGCAGGCATTCTCGCTTTCAGCGGAACGCTCGTCGCTCAGCAGGGCGCACCAGACATCACGTTCGACAGCACGGAACTCCTCAAGTGGGACGATGCCCACGTCGTTGGCGAAGTGGGCGGAGTCGGCCAGAACTCAAAGGGCCAGGTCTTCGTCTACACGCGAACGGGCCATGCGTACGCCACCATTGGCGACAACCGCACGTTTCAACGCGGGGGATCGCGGTTGTTTCAGTACGACGCGACTGGCAAGTTCGTGCGCGAACTGGGTCAGGACGTCTACGGGTTCAACGTGGCATTTGGCCTGCGGGTCGATCCGCAGGACAACGTGTGGACCATCGACGCTGGTGCCAACCAGGTCGTGAAGTTCGACTCGGAAGGACGCGTCGCACTGGTTCTCGGGCGCAAGCCTGAAGCCATTGCCGTACGTCCGGCGGCGCCGGGTGGCGGTGGGCCGGGCGGCGGTGGCGGCGGTCGTGGCGGCGCCCCGGGCGGCGCCCCGGCGGTACTGCCGGGATCGGGCACGCCTGGCTCCACGTTCAACCGGCCATCGGATGTGGCGTGGGACAGGGCAGGCAACATCTACATCGCGGACGGCATGAACGGCAACGTGAACCGCATTGCGAAGTTCAACAAGGAAGGCAACTTCCTCAAGCAGTGGGGCTCGACCGGTGCCGAGAATGGGCAGTTCAGCGGCCCCAAGGCACTGGCCGTTGACGCGCAGGGCAATGTCTACGTCGCCGACTCGGGCAACAAGCGCATTCAGGTCTTCGACGGCGACGGCAACTACAAGTCGCAGTTTACTGGCGTTGGCAACCCGCTCACGATGTGCATGACCACGGGCGCGACGCAGTACCTCTACGTGTCGCACTCGGGCGACAAGGACGGGATGGAAGACGCCACCATCTACAAGGTCGCGCTCGACGGCAAGGTCGTCGGCAAGTTCGGGTCGGCTGGTCGTCAGACCAAGCAGTTCGGACTCGCCAACTCGATCGACTGCCGAAACGAGAACGAGTTGCTCGTTGGTGAGTTGACGAACTGGCGCGTGCAGAAAGTATCGCTGAAGAAGTAACGCCGCTCAGGACTACCGCGCCCGGGGAGCAACACCCCGGGCGCGTCTCATCTTCCTCCCCTTCCACACCTGATTCGATCACGCCTTCATGAATCCGATCGTCGGCGTGGCGAACCTCGAGAGATTCGGAAAGACCGTCGAGAGTTGCGCTGCGGGCACGCCGAGCCAGGCGGCGAGCGTCGCACCGTATTGATCGATCGAGGTTGTCGGGATCAACACGCCACGGGTATTCGCATCGTCTGGTCCGCCCATGGCCAGCGTCGGGAACGTGCCGTGGATGCGACCGCCCTGTACCGCTCCGCCGAGCACGAGATGGTGGCTGCCCCAGCCGTGGTCCGTGCCGGTGCCGCTCACTTCCAGCGTTCGACCAAAGTCGGACATCGTGAAGCTCGTGACGCGGTCGGGCACGCCGAGTTCGATGGTGGCGTTGTAGAAGGCCGCAAGTCCCTCGGACAACTGTCGCAGCAGGTCCCAATGCTGCCAGCTCTGGCCGCCGTGCGTGTCGAAGCCCTCGAGCGTGCAGAAGAACACCTGCCGGCCCATACCCGTGGTCGAGCGCAACTTGATGATCTGGGCGACCTGCCGAAGTTGGTTACCGAGTGATGTGCCCGGGAACACAGTGTTGACCGTCGCGGATCCACCCGACAGCATGGCGTTCAGGTCCAGGGCGTCCTGTCGAACGTGATTGGCGACCTGAATCAGCTCGAGACCGCTGTTCAACTGCAGAATCTGCTGCAAGCCAGCCTTGCGCGCATCAGCCGCCGTCTGCGGCCACATGTCCATGCCCCACGTATCGAGCCCAAGACCAGGCACGATGCTGGCGCCTTGCACAACCGAGCCCTTGCAAAAGAGCGAGGGCCCCGCGACCGACAATGACGACGGGAGTCGACCGGCACCGTTGAGCGACTGCACCGCGTCGATGGCACGCCCGCCCCACCCGGTGCCACCGGAGGTGGACGGAATGCCACTCTGAGCCTGCTGGACCTGATCGGAATGCGAGAACAGGTTGGTGGGCACCTGCACAGCGTTCGAGAGGAACTGCGCGCGTGTCACTGGCTGCACGAGCATGCCGGTGTTGGCGAGCACGGCGAGCGCTCCCTGATTCCACAACGGTTGCAGCGCGATCAACCCTGGATTCAGCCCGTACGCAGCGCCGTCCTGGTTGACGACGTTGATCAGTGCGCCGTTGGAATCGGGCAGCGCGAGC
>JBEBGB010000835.1:0-2363 GCA_040081675.1 Vicinamibacterales bacterium | reverse complement strand
CGCTGGCGCGTCGTGCTGATTTTGTGGCTACTTGCCGTCGCTCGGCTTCGCGGAGTTTTCTTTGATGAACTCCCGCGATCGGGCGATCACTTCGTCGGTGATCTGCATGTGACCCAAATCCGGATAGTGGTGAAATTTGTGCCGAGCACCCGCCTTTTGAAGCACCTCGATCATCGTCAGTGCGTTCGCAATCGGCACGGACTTGTCGTTGTCGGAATGCAGAATCAGCAGCGGCTTCGAGGTCTTGGTCACAGGCTTGGTCGGTGAGGCCTGCACGCGAGCTTCGGTGGGATCAACTCCCGGCGGCGTCCACAGATTACCCCAGTCGAGAGCGACCAGATCGTAAGCCGCCGCGACGCTGATCGCCGCGCGGAAATCGTTGCTCTCTTTCTCCCAGCCGCCGGTGCGTGGATACGTTCCGTCATCCAGCGTTGCCGCCAGCGAAGTCATGTGGCCGCCGGCCGACTGCCCGATCAAGAAAATGCGCTGGGTATCGATGTTGAATTGCTTAGCGTGTGCGTGGACGTATCGGATCGCGCACTGGAAGTCCTGATAACAGGCCGGTGCCGGCGTGGAATTTTTCAGCCGATAGTCGATCGACATGGCGAAGTAGCCGAAGCCTGCCCACTGCTCGACCTTGATCGTCGAGGTGTCTTTCTTGTGTCCGCCGACCCAGCGTCCGCCGTGGACCGAGATGATCGCCGGCAGCGATTCCTTCGATTCCGGAAAGGCGATGTCCGCCAGCAGTCCCGCGCCATGCACTCGGCCATAGACGACATCCTCGCGCAGGACGACCTTCGGTGCGGTCTTCTCATCCGCCTTGCCAACTTCACGCTCGCTAAATCTATTCGTGACCAATGCGGCTACCAACAGCCCACCAACCAACCACGCAATTCGGGATCGCGTCGTCGTCATGCTGCACCTGCCTTGTCGAAAACGGAAAGTTGAATCGGCCTCGGACTCGCGAGCCATCATCGGCAACCGCCCCGATGGGCACAACCTCGCACCGCCCACACTAACCCGAAGCGCCAGCGAGGGCGAACGTTTCACCGACTCCCGATCATCGTCTCTCGGAGCGACCGCCCTCGCTGACGCTTCGAGGCTGTGAGTTTTTTAGAAAGCGGTTCCGGTTCATTTTTCCGACAGCAGTTTTTTTGCTGAGGAGCTTGGTGGCTCGGTTCGTGTTGGTTTCTGGCGACGGAACTTTCGCAGTCGCTGGTCTTGGTTCCGTGTCTGTCTTGGGATTGGGTGGGGTTGAGGTCTCTGGAAAATCGGTTTCGGTATTGGTTTGGTTTGTCAGAGGACGCCCAGGTGCAACATTCTCATGAAGTTGAACGTGATCGCATACCACAGCGTCGCGGTGCGGACCTTCTCCAGGCCGCGGACGCGGAACTGGTGCAGGCCGCGGTTGCGGCATTCGGCGTTGGGGAATTCGGCGATCGACGGACGTTGCTTCAAGATCGCTTTCGAGTCGTCGGTTCGCATTCGCTCGCGGAAGGCGAACATCGCGTCCGTGTCGCGAGCTCGCCGAGCGTGCGGGTCGCCACCCCGTTTGGTGATGCGATCTTCGTGAGTCATCGGAGCGGCCACCCGGCTGCCTCGTTCTTCCACGGCGGTGATGTCCTCGATCGTCGAGAAGCCGCCGTCCACCACATAGTTGTCGGGAGTTTTGTCGAACTTCTCGCAGATGTCCTCGTGCATGGGCGACATCTGACCGCCATCGCTGCCGTTGTTGGTGACCTCCACCGAGACAATCATTCGCGCGCCGCCGTCGGTCGCGAACTGCACGTTGTACGCCGGGCGAAAGCCGCCGTCCCCCATCTTCATCTGCCGAGCTTCCGGGTCCGTCGTCGAGCAACGAGCCTCTTCGCCGGAGCCTTTTTTGCGTTGTTCCTTCTGCTGCTGAAGTTGTTCGAGATTCTTCAACGCTTCGGCGACAAGCTCCTCCCGTTCGCGAACCGCACGTTCCACCGCCGCTCGGCGACGAGCGTTGCTGGCATCCTGGCCGTTCGCCGAGTCGTCGTCGCTCTCTTCGCGCAGCCGCTTCACTTGCTCGGCCGCTTCCTGGCGACATTTCTCCAGCGACTTCTTCCGCCGGAACGAACCGCTCCCCGCGTGAGCTCGCACTCGCATGCCGTCCTGAGCCACCGTCTCCAACGTCACGATCTTGGCGTGCATCAGCGTGGCGATGGTGTCGGTCAGCAGTTCGTCGAGGAATTCCCCGTGGTCCGTGCGGAAGTCGCTGAGCATGTGATAGTTCACGCCGACTTCGCCGCAGATCCACATGTAGGTGAAGTCCTTCTCGCACTGCCGACCCACATGCCGAGCACTGCTGATCCCCTCAATGATGGCCCACATCCACA
>JBEBGB010000834.1:0-2366 GCA_040081675.1 Vicinamibacterales bacterium | reverse complement strand
GCGACGGCAAGCGTGACCGCGTCACCGTAGATCGTGCCGATCCCTGCGTGCTGAAGGTGTGGTTGTCAGCCGCAGACGCCACGTGGACGGTTCGAAGTCAAACACCGATCGTCCGTGTTGCGGTCAAGGACCTCGACGGCGATCATCGCGCTGAACTCATTGCGCGAGGCCGGGCGGCTGGCCTCCTGGTGTGGACGACGAGGAAGCACAAAGGCTTCAAGACCTTCCATCCGCGTCGAACCACCTCACCCTCCGTGTCTCATTCGACTCGTCACGCGGTTCACAGTGACGACACCGACCCGGCGTCTGGTGCAGAATCGGCTGGATCGTCCGCGCTGGCCTTGTTGCTCAGCAACCGCCCTCGAGCGCCAGCGCGCGGCCCGCTGACCTCGTCACAGGCCGCAGCGCCCAACCCCCGACGCTCTCTCCCCCTCGACCCAGTCGCGCCACGTCCTCCCCCGACCACTCTCTAGCCGCTACATCAGTTCGCGTTGGCGTGCCTCTTCCCTGACTTCAAGGGTCGACGGCATCTGCGTCCAATGCGGTATCGAGTGGTCCGAATTTCTGGCGCCGCTACGTGCGGCGCGGGGTGGCGTGGACTCATGCGCATAGTCTTGGCGGACATCAAAGGCGGCGACGGATTCATCAGTAAAGACACAGTGGCTGGCGGGTACGGATCGAGGCTGCGACCGTTCTCGAAGGTGGCGAGCGTCGTGGCCACCTTGAAGCGCGGCTTTCACGACATGCCCAGCGTGCAACTGGCCTACGCGGCGGCGCTCGCGGCGAAGGCCGGTCACGAAGTGGTCGGTTCGTCGGGCGAACTGGTTCCCGGCGATGTGGCGCTCGTGTTGTCGTCGCTTGTCGATTACAAGCGCGAAACCGCGTGGGCCAAGGCCATGCGCGCACGAGGCGTCCGTGTCGGCTTTGTCGGGCTCACCTCGCAGAAACTGCCGCAACTCTTCACCGACAGCGCCGACTTCATCATCGACGGCGAACCGGAAGCCGCGCTTAGCCGCCTCATGGCCGGCGAGAAGTTGACCGGCACGGTTCCGAGTCCGCAGATCGACGACCTCGACTCTCTGCCGTTTCCGCTCTGGGAGCCGTTGACTGGCGCACGGCGTCGCGTCCGCGTGCCGTTTTCAGGACGTCCGGTCGGAGGCTCGCTACCAGTGCTCGCCTCGCGCAGCTGCCCGGAATTCTGCACGTACTGTCCGCACCGCATCCAATCGAAGTATCGCGTGCGTTCCGTCGAGAACATTCTCGACGAGCTCACCTACCTTCAGGACCTTCGCGGTCGGTTGCACATCGTGTTTCGCGATCCGCTCTTCTCGCAGGACCGCGAGCGGGCGCTTGCATTGTGCGACGGCATGCTCAGTCGTGGTCTCGAGCACACCTTCGAGTGCGAAACACGACTCGACCGTCTCGACGACGACCTGTTGGTGTCGATGTATCGGGCGGGGCTGCGGGCGATGAGTTTCGGTGTGGAGGCCGTTGCGGCCTCGACGCTGAAGAAGGTGGGTCGACGACCGATTCCCGAACTGCATCAACGATCGGTGCTCGCCAGGTGCCGTCAACTTGGCATCGTCACTGCCGCGTTCTACGTGCTGGGATTTGGCGAGGACACCTGGGAGTCGATCTCGGCCACCATCGACTACTCCATCGGGCTCGGGTCCACAGTCGCGCAGTTCAAGATTCTGACGCCCTATCCGGGCACGCCCCTCTACAGGCAGATGCAGCCGACGATCACCGAGACCGATTGGGAGCAGTTCGACGGGTTCACGCCGACCTTCACGCATCCCACACTCTCGTCGACCGAGCTTCGGTTTCTGCTCGGGAGCGCGTACACGCGCTTCTACGTGCGGCCGTCGTTCCTGGCCAACTACCTACGCATTACCACGCCGAGTGTGCGGGCCGTGGTCAACTCGCTCGACGCGCGGGTCGAGCGCCGGCACGCACGGCGCGAGGCCATGTTGATGGAGCGACCGTTGACGTGCTGATGAAGAGCCCACTGAAATCTAGCGAACCGACGATCGGAAATATAGCGTCATCGTGGCGGCGCGAGCCGATCGCGTTTTCAGCCCTGAGCGGCGGGAGCAGACGGACCTGATGGATTTCTCGGGCCTCGTGCCGCTCCTGCCCTACTTCGGCATCCTGTTGGCGGCGATCATCGAAGGCGAAATCGCGTACGTCGGTGCGGCGGCGCTCGTTGCGCAGGGTCACTTGAATGCGCTCGGCGTCGTGGTTGCCGGTGCGTTCGGCGCGGCTATCGGCGATCAGGCGTTCTTCTACGTGTTCCGCGGACGCCTGCCGCGGTGGGTGGCACGGTATCCATCGCTCGAGCAGAAGTCGGCACCACTCGTCGGTCG
>JBEBGB010000833.1:0-2366 GCA_040081675.1 Vicinamibacterales bacterium | reverse complement strand
TCAGAGGTGGCGCCCATCGCCAAGGTGATGGTGCAGCAGATGTTGTTCATGGACGCACCGGCCCACACGCGGCTGCGAAGCCTGGCTGGACCTGCGTTCATGCCAAAGCGAGTGCGTGTGTTGCACGACCACATCCAGCAGATTGCGACCAGGTTGCTCGACGACATCGAGGCGCGCGGAACCGGGCGCACTGAACTGCTGGCCGACTTCGCCGAAGCCCTGCCGGCCATCGTCACCGCGGAGATGCTCGGTGCGCCAGTGGAGGACTACGTTCGGCTCAAGAACTGGTCCGTGACGTTCGCGCAGATGCTGGGCAACTTCCAGCACAACCCCGATCGGCTTGGCGACGTGCACCGGGCGCTCAACGGAATGGCGGACTACTTCCAGAACGCTATCCACGAACAACGCAAGACTCCGCGCGAGGGGTTGATCCACTCGCTCATGACATCGGAAGTGGACGGCGACCGTCTGACAGACGAAGAAGTCATCGCCAACTGCATCGTCACGATGGTGGGCGGACTCGAGACCACCACGAACCTGATCGCCAACGGCGTGCTGTCGCTTCTGAGAAACCCTTCGCAGATGGCGTGGCTTCGTGCGAATCTCGATTCCGTCCCCGTGGCGGTGGAGGAGTTGCTTCGCTACGAGAGCCCGAGTCAGCACACGGCTCGACTCGCGCCTGGCGACGTCGTGCTCGGCGGAAAGACGATTCGCAAGCGTCAGGCGGTCATCGCCGTGATGGCTGCCGGAAATCGTGACCCGGAACGCTTTCACGATCCCGATACGCTCATGCTCGATCGGCCAGACAACCGGCATCTCGCGTTCGGGTGGGCCGCGCATTTCTGTTTCGGTGCACCCCTGGCACGGCTCGAAGCGAAAATTGCGTTCGAATCGCTTTTGCGTCGCTTCCCGGTCCTCGAGCTTTCGGACGAACCCCTGGTCTGGCGCGAGAATCTTGGCCTGCGTGGCCTCGAGGCGCTGCACCTGAACTACAGCACACACTCATGACGGTGTCTGCGCCAGCAGCGGCGGTGTCTGCCGTCGGATCTTCGCCCCTCGCCCCGCCTCGCCTGCGGCCGATGCAGTTCGACGACTATCCAGCCGTCCAGCGGCTCGAAGCCGAGCACGATCTCATCACTCGCTCGACCGAGGAGTGGACCAGCCTTCTGGTCGACAACCCGCTCTGGAGTCGAGTCGGCAGCCACTGGCCGATTGGATGGGTCTTCGAGGCTGGCGCGGGCAAGTTAGTGGGCTCCGTCACGAACATCCCGTTGCGCTATCACCTCGGGGGGCGCGAACTCACGTGCGCGAACGGGCGCGCGTGGGTGGTGGCGAACGAGTACCGCTCGTTCGCATTGTGGCTGATGGACGAATATTTCAATCAGCCCGGCGTCGATCTCTTCGTCAACACGACAGTGGGGCCAACCGCGCAGGAGACACACACGGCACTGTCGGCGCGCGTTCCGCTCGGCGATTGGGAGAGCGCGGCGTACTGGGTGACCGGCTATCGCGGATTTGCCCGGAACGCCCTGGAGCGGCTGAATGTTCCTCTCGCTCGCGCGCTCGCGTTTCCAGCGGCCTTGGCCCTGTGGACGAAGGACGCAGTGCTCGCGGGCCGATTACCCGAGCCGCCTGGTTCGGTGGCGGTCGAGGAAACCGATCACTTCGACGCTCGCTTCGATACCTTCTGGGAAGAACTTCTCCGACAGAACCCCGACAAGTTACTCGCGGCACGCGACAGGCAGACACTGACCTGGCACTTCGCGCACTCGATGCGACGAGGTCGCCTGTGGATCATCACGGCGTCGCGCGGTGGCGTCATGCGGGCGTACGTCATTCTGAAACGGCAGGATTTGAGTGGCGGCCTGCGTCGCCTTCGGCTGATCGACTATCAGACCCTGGAGTCGGACGTCGACTTACTTCCGTGTCTGATCCGCGAGTCGTTGCGGCGGTGCGCTGCCGAGGGCGTCTATCTTCTCGAACACTTCGGCTGCGGACTACCGAAGATGCGAGCCTTCGACCAACTGGCGCCGTATCGCAGCAAGGTCAAGACCTGGGCCTACTTCGGGCACGCCGTCGATCCCGGACTGGACTCGGCACTGCGTCGGCCAGAGGTGTGGGACCCATCGATGTTCGATGGAGACGCGAGCTTCGAGTGAGAAGGACCACTACTTCGAGCTGATCGTGTACCTGACGAGAACGTCCTCGACGAACGACGTCGTCACCGTCTGCTCGCCGACCTCGAACACCAGCGTCGTGGTGACCGTGCCGCCCTCGCGTTTGTCCGACTTCTGCGACGGCGTGCCGAGGGCGCGCTCGACCTCGGACCGCAGCATGCCCTTCCGCAACTGACTCACGTCCGGTGG
>JBEBGB010000832.1:0-2366 GCA_040081675.1 Vicinamibacterales bacterium | reverse complement strand
GTCGCCGTGCCCTTTTCGCGCGAGTCGCTGCCGCACCTGCGCTTCAGACAGCTCGCGGCGGCCGAGCATCTTGAGACCGTCGATGTAGGGGGAAGACATTGAGTAGGCGATGGGCTATGGGCGGTGGGCGATAGGCATGTTCAGACTTCGCCTCTGCATTGGGCATTCGCCTTCACGCTACAGCCCACCGGGCTGTGAACCGTTGGCACGCTGCCTGTCGGATCCCCGACTCTGGCGCGCACGTTGCCAGACTCTCCGAGCAAACCATGAGCCGCGACGTTACGAAGCTCCGAGTATTCAAGACGGCAGACGAACTGCTGATTGCTCTATATCGAGTCAGCGCAACACTTCCAGCTGAAGAACGCTATGGGTTGCAGTCACAGATGCGCCGTGCCGCCGTCTCGGTCGCCGTGAACATCGTCGAAGGTTCTGCGAGGCGAACCCTTCGAGAATATGTCAATTTTCTGAATGTGGCGACGTCGTCAAGCGCCGAAGTGGTGTACCTGATCTCGGTTGCCCGGCGGCTTGGGTATCTGGAAGACGCGGCCGCGATGGAGTTGCAGAGCTCCTATCGTGAGCTCCTGAAGAGCCTGAGAGCGATGCTGAGAGGTCTCGAGGCTCGCGAATGAAGGGGCAGTCGTCGCCTTGACAGTGCCTATCGCCCACCGCCCAGCGCCTATCGCCGGCGATCGCCCAGAGCCCAAAGCCTAGAGCCGTAGTGAATGTGCCGACCGCCCATGGCCTGCGATTGCCGAAGCCCGTGTCTGCCGAGGGTGTCTATTTGCTAAACCGTGTGATTTGCGGCCGGCCTGTGAGGACGGCTCGTGCCATCTCGTCTCTGCTGCGTTCTGCGGTCGTCGAGATGCCTTGCACGCGCAGCTTGAACTCGTCGACGTTCGACGCCCAGCGCAAGGCTTCCTCGTACGAGACCAGGCCAGACTGGAAGAGACCGAAGATGGACTGATCGAAGGTCTGCATTCCGTATTGCGACGTGCCCGATGCGATGGCGTTCGGAATGAGGTGCGTGCGTTCCTTGTCGACGATGCAGTCGCGAATGAAGGGCGTGCTGATCATCACTTCGACGGCCGGCGCACGACCGTCGCCATCGGCGCGTGGCATGAGGCGCTGCGAGACGACTGCGCGAAGCACGCTCGCGAGCTGCAGACGCACCTGCTTCTGCTGGTGCGGCGGGAAGACGGCAATGATGCGGTTGATCGTTTCGGTCGCGTCGAGGGTGTGCAGCGTCGAGAACACCAGATGCCCGGTCTCGGCCGCCAGCAGCCCGGTCTCGATGGTCTCGAAGTCGCGCATTTCACCGACGAGGATAACGTCAGGATCTTGCCGGAGCGCGCTGCGAAGCGCCTGCGCAAAGGACCGCGTGTCGACCGCCACTTCGCGCTGGTTGATGATGGACCGTTGGTCTCGATGGAGGAACTCGATCGGATCCTCGACCGTCATGACGTGCGTGCAGCGGCTGCGGTTGATGTGGTCGATCATGCCCGCGAGCGTCGTGCTCTTGCCCGCGCCAGTGGTGCCCGTGACCAGAACCAGCCCGCGTTCCTCGTCGGCAATCCGTTTCAGAACCGTTGGCAGGCCCAGGTCCTCGATGGACCGGATGTGCATCGGGATGACGCGCAGCACGAGTCCGACGGTGCCGCGTTGCTGGAAGATGTTGCAGCGGAATCGGCCCAGGCCAGGCACGCTGTACGCGAGGTCGACCTCCTGGGCTTCCTTGAATCGCTGCCGTTGCGACGTCGACATGACAGCCGCGCTCATCGCGACTACATCTTCGTGGTCGAGTCGTTTCTCTTGCGCCGCCGGAATCAGGGCGCCGCGTACGCGCATCATCGGGAAGCTGCCAACCTTCAAGTGAAGATCGGACGCTCCAGCATCGACGGCAACTTTCAGCAGGTCATTGACGTGCATCGGTGGTTCAGAACAGGACCGCTCAGACGACGACTACACACGCGTAGTGTCTGGCGGACGTTTCCCCTACGCTGCTATCGGCACTTGGAGGTGAGAGCTGGAGGGGAGAGTTGGAGGGCACCAGGGGTGTCGGGATTCCGACACCCCTAGACGGACGTTGGGCTTCAGGCTCCGGCCGCAGGCTTCAGGCGTTGGCCGCTCGGCGATGCCGAGAAATGCACCACTCGAGGCGAGCCGTGCACCGCCCACCGCCCACCGCCTATCGCCTATCGCGTCAGCCCTTGGCGGACGCTACGCCGGCGGGTTCACGCAGTGGCGCATCCTCGGCATAGACGTAGGTGAGCCAGCCGTGGGTGTCTGGCACCTCGCCGTTGATCACCGCGAAGAACGCGCTCTGCAGCGCAGCGGTGATTGGCCCGCGGCGGCCGTTGCCGATCGTG
>JBEBGB010000831.1:0-2369 GCA_040081675.1 Vicinamibacterales bacterium | reverse complement strand
CAAACCGTCTGGCTGTCCGTTCCGCACGCGCTGTCCGATCGCGCGCGCGTCGTGCGCGGAGGCGGTTCCACCGCTCGAACTGCGCAGCGATCGACTCGTCGCGTGCCCATACTCTGACTAGGCGATTGGCGATGCTGCGTCAACGAGAGTCGCCGTCTCTCGCGTCAAGGCGGCCGGCCTCGAAGCCCGCCGCCGCCCATGTGTCGGCTAGCCTGGGCGTCAACGGCGACGCCCATATTAGGGACGACGCGGACTTCGGCCTTGCCGCTGTTGATGCCGGCGTCCATCACGGCCTTGACGCGTTGACAACGTAAGTGCCACGCTCTCAGTCTTCAAGGCTGGTGCGCGGGAGCTCTAGCGGCGATGTACCGTGACGAGGGGTCATGCACTTCACTCGATTGAAACTCAAGAACTGGCGGAACTTCGTCGCGGTCGATCTGCCTATCGGAGAGCGTCTATTCATTACTGGTCCGAATGCCAGCGGCAAATCGAACCTCCTGGATGCGTTCAGATTCCTTCGTGACATCGCTAAGGACGGCGGCGGACTCCAGCTAGCCGTCAGAGAGCGACTCGGCCTCACGAAGATTCGGTGTTTGGCAGCACGACGCTACCCTGACGTCGAGATCGAAGTGGAGCTCAAAGATGACAGTGATGCTACTTGGCGTTACGCGATCGGACTGAGACAAGAGCAACGCGGAGCACGGCGAGTCATGCTTGCGCACGAACGCGTCTGGCACAATGACCAACGGATCCTGAACCGCCCGGACAACGCCGACAAGGCTGATGATCAGCTCCTGACGCAGACACAGATCGAACAAATTGCTTCAAACAAGCAGTTTCGTGCCGTAGCTGAAGCCTTCAACAAGACCCTGTACCTGCACTTGGTTCCGCAGTTGCTGAAATATCCAGGACTGGCGAATCGAGACGTGGCCACGGAAGATCCGTTCGGTCTCAAGTTCCTTGATCGAGTCATGGAGACGCCAGAGAAGACCAGGCGGGCGCGCCTTCGCAAGATCGAACAAGCACTCAAGTTGGCCGTCCCCGAGCTCGAACAGTTGACCGACACCAGAGATGAACGAGGGCATCCACATCTGGAGGCGTTGTATCGCCATTGGCGTCCGCAAGGTGGCCGTCAGCGTGAAGACCAATTCTCGGATGGGACGTTGAGACTCATTGGCCTGCTCTGGGCTCTGCTCGAAGGCGACTCGCTGCTCCTGCTTGAAGAACCGGAGTTGTCCCTGCATTCCGTCATAGTGGCCCAATTGCCGGCGCTGATGTGGCGCCTTCAGCGAGCGCGCCAGCGACAAGTGATCGTGACTTCTCACAGCAGTGAACTGTTCAGCGATCGGGGTATACGACCTCACGAAGTGGCACTCCTGGTGCCAAACGGCAGCGAGGGCACCACAGTCTCTCTCGCTTCGACGAAGGAAGATGTGCGCCTTCTACTTGAAGAGGGCATGACGATGGCTGAAGCGGTACTGCCACTGACTGCGCCCACCACCGTCGATCAGCTCCAGCTCTTCAAATGAGGGATTCGATTCTGATCAGACTCGCGGTCGAGGACGCATTGAGCGAAGCGATTCTGAGGCGTGTGCTTGCCGAGCGACCTGTCCAATATGTCGTCGGAGCAGTTCATGGCAAGGGAGGCGCAGGGTACCTGAAGAAGCAAACCAAAGCGTTCAACAGAGCCGCCAGCGTGTATCCTTTCGTCCTACTAACTGATCTCGATGACCACGAGTGTCCGCCTGGACTCGTGAGTGAATGGCTTGCCGGTCGTCCCAAGAGTCGCACGTTCCTATTCCGAGTCGCTGTGCGAGAGGTCGAAAGCTGGCTGCTCGCGGATCTCGCGAGCCTGAGATCGTTCCTTCATGCACGAGGTTCGAGGGGTATCCAAGCGCCCGAAGACCTGCTTGATCCGAAGCAGGAACTACTGAGAATCGCGGCGTCTGGCAGAGTCACACAAAAGCGCGAAGCGTTAGTCTGGCGCGACGACAGGAGCGGCCAACTGCGACAGGGGCCGGACTACAACGGAACGCTGGCACAGTTCGTCAGCGAATCCTGGAATGTTGCCACCGCGCGGTCGCTCTGCCCGAGCCTCGACGGACTCTGGACGGCGTTAGAGCGCTTGGAGAGTGCTGTGATCTTGAGTGGCTCCGGGGCTCTCAGACCCCTTCGAAAGTAATTCTTCGGCAGAAGTCGGTACCTGTGATCAGCGAGCCTTCTGACGACGTTAGCCGACGGGTCGCCGCATCGCACCGAGTCGCGCGATGCTGCCGGTCGCTGCATGGAGGGAACAATGGCTGAATCGACACGCATGACGAGACGCCAGTTTGGACAACGAACGGCGGGAGCGGTTGGTCTTGGGCTGG
>JBEBGB010000174.1:0-9182 GCA_040081675.1 Vicinamibacterales bacterium | reverse complement strand
GCGATACGCAGATAGCCGACGCCCGCGGCGGCCATGCGGCTGTTGACATCAGTTGTCGGCACCGCCTCGCGCGTCAGCTCGATGACGTGCGGGTCGTTCGTGTTGCCGCGGATGATCGTCAGCATCACCTTCGAGCCCGGCGCGCCGCGCAGACGCCTCATGCCTTCATAGACCGACATCTCGCGCGTCGGCGTGTCGCCAATGAGCCGCACGAAGTCGCCAGTGCGCAAGCCCGCCTTCGCAGCTGGCGTGCCGTCGCGAGCGGCGATGATTCGCAGCCAGTACTGGCGGGTCAAATCAATGCCGAGATCGCCGGCTGGCGCCGGACTGTTGGCTTCGACTTGCTTCACGAGATCGGCGGTGAGAAATGCACTGTCGGGATCGAGTCCGTCCGAGAGGCCTCGCATGGCGCCCGACATCACTTTGTCCATGTCGGTCTTCTCGACATACCGGTCCGAAATGAGCCGGACCACATCATTGAAGACCGTCAGGTGAGGAAAGGTCTCTTCGCGGGCGGCAACCCTGTTGAGCAAGGCGCCGACAATGACGAAGGCAACGACCGGTGCCGAAACCCAGAGCACGACGCGTCGGAAGGATGAAGACATAGCTCCCTTTTCGCTACCTTATCGTCAGCCATTGTACGGGATCGACCGGGCGACCGTCGACGCGGAGTTCGAAATAAAGGACCGGCGTCGCGCTGGGTCCAAGACCCACCGTTCCGACCTTCGTGCCGCTCTCGACACGGGAGCCCTTGTCGATGGCGATCTCGGCGAGGTTTCCATAGAGCGAAAACGTCTGACCACCGTGGTCGACAATCACCAGCCTGCCGTAGCCTGTGAAGCTGTCGGCATAGGCGACGACACCCTCGTGCACGGCCTGCACCGCTGCGCCCTCTGCAGTCGAGAGTTCGACGCCTCGCAGCGGAGGCCGACCGGCACCGGAGTCCCCGAACGGCCGAAACAGGGTGCCCGCGACCGGCCAGTCGAGCGCACCTTTGAAAGGCGCCAATGGCAGTGCCGCGACGACGCCGCCCGAGAGGCCGGTCAGCGAGGTCTGCAGACGCTGCTGCGCGGTCAGCAGTTCACTCGCATATTGCGAGTTGAGATCGCGACGCGAGTCGATGTCGTGAACCAGGGCGGTGTGGGCGGCAATCGCGCTCTCGGCAGTGGCCTGCGCCTGGCTGGCCGCTTCTTCGAGGCGCTGCACGTCTGCCTGTCGTTGACGAGCCCGCTCGCGCACGCCGTCGAGTTCTGTGAGGCGTGCGTGCTGCTGCTGCATTCGCTGCCGGTCTTGTTCCGCAAGCGCCGACACCAGACGCACCGCCTGGCCGAGTTGACGCAGGTCGGACGCCGACAGGAGCATGCGCGCGTATTGCCCGCGACCCAGCTTGTAGAGCGTGATCAGACGAGCGTGCAGGTCGGGCAGGGCGGCGTTTGCCTGCGCTGTGAGGGCGTCTACCTGCTGGTCCAGCGCCGCGAGGGCCACTCCAGCCGACTGTGCCTCATCGCGCGCGCGCTCCAGTTCGGTCGACCGAATCTCACGCGCCACTTCGAGCTTGCGCAGATCCCCCAGAATCGTGCGCTCCTCGGCCGCCAGCCGATCAGCCTCATCTCGAAGCGAGCGCAACCGATCGGATGCGCGCCGGGACAGCGTTTCGCTCTGCTCGCGATCGGCCTGCTGAGCAAGCGGCGCCGTAGCAAGCAGAACCACTCCGACTGCGGCCACGCGGAGAGCGCGCGAAATCATCCCTGTGCGGCAGAATATAACAACTGTGCGGATTCTGGCGCTCGATGTCGGCCGGCGGCGCGTGGGGCTCGCCTTGAGTGACACCTCGGCGACCCTCGCGAGACCCTACAAGACGCTGACGGTGTCGGACGCCGATGCCGTTGACCGCGTGGTCGAGGAAGTGCGTCTGCTTGCCTCCGACGAAGATGGCCTGGCGGCCGTTGTCGTCGGCATGCCGAAGCGACTGGACGGCAGCGCAAGCGAGCAGACCAGGGCGGTCGAGCAGTTCATCGCGACGCTTCGTCAACACGTGGCTATTCCAGTCACGACGGAGGACGAGCGCCTCAGCAGTCGCGAAGCCGAGAGCAGACTGGCACTTCGCGAGCGCGACTGGAAGAAACGAAAAGAGCGCCTCGATGCCGCGGCTGCGGCTGTGATTTTGCAGGACTACTTGGACCGAGGGAGGGCACGCGTGTGAAGAAGGTCGGACTTGCCCTGCTGCTCGTCGTGGTGCTCGCCTGTCTTGGCGGTTTCGTCGTGTACTCCCGGATGAACGAGGTCTATCAAGGCTACGACGGCGAATCGCAGGAAGTGATCATTCCCTCAGGAACGAGTCCGCGCGCCATCGGCGAAAGCCTCGTCGCGGCGGGAGTCGTCCGCGACGCGCTGACCTACCGAGTGGCTTTGGCGTTGACTGGAGCGGCCCGTCACTTGAAGGCTGGGGAATTCAGGTTCGATCGACCGATGACTCCCCGGGACGTGATCGACAAGATTGCGCGGGGCGAGTTCGCTCTGGTGAACATTACGTTTCGTGAAGGTCTGACGATCGACGAGATGGCGGCGCTGTTCGCGGCGCAGGGCTTTGGCAGTGCAGCGTCATTTCGGGCGGCGGCGAGCCAGGTCGCTCTGGTCGCCAACGTCGATCCGTCTGCGACCGATCTGGAGGGGTATCTGTTTCCGGACACCTACGCGGTGTCTCGTCACATCGACGCGCCACAGATGGTGCAGGTCATGGTCGAGCGGTTCTTCCGCGCATTGACTTCAGATCTTCGAACGGCGGCAACAGCGAAAGGGCTCACCGTACGGCAACTGGTGACGTTGGCATCGATCGTCGAGAAGGAAACGGGGTCGTCGGCAGAACGCCCAATGGTCGCCGCCGTCTACAGCAATCGGCTTCGGATCGGCATGGGTCTTCAGTGTGACCCGACCGTCATCTATGCGCTGCAACGGGCCGGCAAATACGACGGCAATCTTCGACGTGACGATCTGAGCTTCGACTCGCCCTACAACACGTATCGATATAGTGGCTTGCCGCCGGGTCCGATTGCGGCCCCAGGAGGGGAGTCGCTCGAGGCCGCTGCCCATCCCGACGACTCGGACTACATCTTCTTCGTCAGCAAGAACGACGGCACCCACGCCTTCGCGCGCTCCCTCGATGAGCACAACCAAAACGTGCAGAAGTATCAGGTGCAGTACTTCAAGGACAAGCGCCTCGCGGCTCAACGAGCAGGCGCGGCGCCACAAGCGCCCTAGCGCGGGCGCCTATCGTTCTCCCCACTTCAACTTCGTCCGCAGCACCTCGAAGTAGCTTCGCGTGCTTGGCCGGATCAGTCGCAGACGGCGCGCTGCGCGGCTCACGGTGATCTCGTCGCCGGCATGAATGGGGAAGGCAGATTGCCCATCCAGCGTGAAGACGACCTCATCGCGCGCATCGATGTTCGGCTGAACGCGAACCGTGGAGTCGCCTGGTATCACGATGGGGCGATTGGTCAGCGTGTGGGGCGCGATCGGGGTGATGATCATCGCGTCTACGTCCGGTTGGACGATCGGTCCACCCGCGGATAGATTGTAGGCGGTCGACCCGGTGGGCGTGGCGATGATCAGGCCGTCCGCCTTGACGCGAGTCACGAACTCACTGCCCACGTACACCGATAGATCGATCATGCGCGAGCGCGCGGTTTTCGTGACGACCGCGTCGTTGAGCGCGATGGAGCGGTTCAGCACATCGTCTCCGCTCGACGTCGTCGTCCGGAGCATCATGCGCTCCTCGATGTAAGCACGCCCATTGAGCGCGTGCTCGAGGGAGCGGTACAGCTCAGGCAACGTCACTTCCGTCAGGAAGCCGAGGCTGCCGAAGTTGACGCCGAGAATTGGAGTGGCAGCATCGGCTTCCGCGATGCTGTCGGCCATGCCGATGAGCGTGCCGTCGCCTCCGAGCACGAGCACGATATCGACGTCCGTCGCGAGGGCCGCCTTGTCCAGAACGGTGCGGCCCTGGGCGGCCGGCATGAGCGCGGCGGTTGCTGTTTCGTACACCGGACGGAGGCCACGCGCCGTCAGCCACTCACCAAGTTCGAGCAGATGCGGTGTGGCCGCGCGCAGGTGCGATTTCGCCACGATGCCAACGCGCGAAACAGGCGGAAGAGGTATCGGACTCACGGGCTCATCCTAGCTCAGGAACCGGTGCACTCTCCGCTGGCAGTGCGCCTGATGTGGGTGCGCTTGAAGCCATGCGGCAGTGCATGAGGAACTCGCGATTGCCGGTGGCGCCGGTAATCGGCGAGGCGGTCAGTCCGCACCGTTCGAACCCGAGTGATTCGGCGATCGCCGCGACACGTATCAGCACGGCCTCGTGTACGGCAGGATCGGTCACGATTCCGCCTTTGCCCACCTCCTCGCGTCCCGCTTCGAACTGCGGCTTCACAAGGGCGACGACGTCGGCGCCCGGAGCGAGCACCTTGGGAACCTGTGGAAGGATGTAGCTCAAGGAGATAAACGACACGTCGATGGTGACGATGTCGACCAGATGGGGCACGTCGTTCTGCGTGAGTGCCCTGGCGTTGACACCTTCGAGGACGTACACACGGGAGTCGCTGCGCAGTTTCCAATCGAGCTGGTTGTGTCCGACGTCGAGCGCGATCACGTCGCGCGCGCCCCGCTGGAGGAGCACGTCAGTGAAGCCGCCCGTCGACGCGCCGATGTCGAGTCCTCGGCGCCCTTCAACGGCGATACCAAATACGTCGAGCGCGTGCGCCAGCTTGATGCCGCCCCGCCCGACATACGGATGATCCGGCCCCGTGAGATCGATCGCGGCGGTCTGCGCCACGGCCGCGCCGGCCTTCGAAACGACCTGACCGTCGACCCGAACCAGTCCTGCCAGGATGACCGCGCGCGCCCGTTCGCGCGAAGGCACGAGTCCGCGCTCCAGCAGTAGCACATCGAGTCTCGACTTGGGCGTGGACATCACGTGCGCGTCAGTGTGCGATTAGAGCGTTCCCGACCGTCCCGACCGCCTGCCTTGCCCGCCGTGCCTGCCCTGCCTGCCCGCATGCTCGTGGGGATGTCAGTTCTTGCGCGACACGACCCACTCAGCGATGGCATCGAGCCAGCTGTCGGTCAGATCGGCATCCGTCAATACCTGGTGAGCCCGGGCGACGCAGTCGGCAGCCATGGTTCGCGCCGGCCCGAGGCCGAAGAGGGAGGTGTAGGTCGGCTTGTCGCTGGCCGCATCCTTGCCCGCTGTCTTGCCGAGCGCTGCCGCATCGCCTTCCACGTCGAGGATGTCGTCGACGATCTGGAATGCCAGGCCGATCTCGCGTGCCCACTGTTCGATCGCCTTCAACTGCTGCGCGTCCGCGCCAGCCATGATGGCGCCGCTGAGGGCCGACGCTGTGATGAGGGCGCCAGTCTTTTGCAAGTGCATCGCGCGAAGCGAGTCGCGGGTGAGCGTAAGGTTCTCGCCCAGCACCTGACCGGCAGCCTGCAGGTCTACCGCCTGGCCGCCGACCATGCCGATGGCCCCGGCCGCCGTCGACACGGCCGCAAGCGCGGCGACCTTTCTCGCGAGCACTGTCGCGTCGGTCGTCTGAGGCTCGCGCGCCATCAGCGCGAACGCTTCGGCCTGGAGTCCGTCGCCAGCGAGGATGGCCAGACCCTCCCCGTACACCATGTGCAGCGTCGGTCGACCGCGCCGAAGGCTGTCGTCGTCCATGGCTGGCAGATCGTCGTGAATCAGCGAATACGTGTGAATGAATTCGACGGCGCAAGCCGCGGGCAGCGCGAATTCCAGTGTTGGCACCTTCGTTCGGCGCCCGATCGCATCGGCTGCAGCAATCACCATGATTGGACGCAGTCGCTTGCCTCCCGCCATGAGGCTGTAACGCATGGCGTCGGAGAGTACCGGCGGACAGGCTGGCGGCTTGGGCAGGAAGCGTTCGAGCGCAGCGTCGACGTGCGCGCGTGAGTCCACGAGGAACGTCGCGAGTGTCGACGACCGAACGCTAATCATCGTCGCTCGGGGCCGTCGCCGGTCAACGACGCTGGTGCTGGCTTCAGCTCGCCGCGCTCCGTGAGGATCTCGATCCGGCGCTCGGCGTCCTCGAGCTGTGCATGGCAGAACCGCGAGAGCTGCACTCCGCGCTCGTACAACGCAAGTGACTGCTCGAGTGAGAGCTCTCCGTCCTCGAGCTTCTTGACCAGAGCGTCGAGTTCGGCGAGAGCCGTTTCGAAATCCTTGATTGACGTGTCAGGCATGGTCACTCCGTCCCTCGAACATCGCACTGCAGTTCGCCGCTCGACAGCGTCACGCGAATGCGGTCGCCGGGACCCACCTCTGAGGCTTCGCGCAGGGCACGAGTGCGGTCGGCGTTCCACGCCACGGCGTACCCGCGTCCAAGCACGGCCAGCGGGCTGAGCGACTCGAGTCTGCCCGCCGATGTGCGAAACCTCGCACCCGCGCGGTCGACTCGCCGCGAGGCGGCTGTGTGCATGCGGGCATCGGCTGCCGCGAGCCTGGCACCCATACTCGCCAGGCGCCGTCCAAGGTCGAGGGCGTCGAGCCGTCGTGTCAGCTGCGACAGGCGACGGTCCAGCATCGATCGTCGTGTCTGTATCTGCGAGTGCAGCTGGTGCGTCAGGTCCATCACGTCTCGACCGCGTAACGCGAGCCGAGTCGGAAATCCCGCAAGCGCGGTGCGCCCACTGAGCACGTGCACGCGCCGGCTGAGCGCCTGTACGCGTCCGAGCACCGCCCCGTCCAGCCGACCACGCCGCCGCTCGATGCGTTGTAGCAGTTCTTCTTTCGCGGCCACGACGATCTCGGCAGCAGCCGACGGTGTCGGTGCTCGGCGATCGGCAGCAAAGTCGGCAATGGTCACGTCGCTTTCATGACCGACCGCCGAAATCACCGGCACGGGACAGTTCACGATGGCTCGCACGACGACTTCCTCGTTGAAGGCCCACAAGTCTTCGATCGAGCCGCCGCCACGCCCGACGATGAGCACGTCGACGCCGGGTACTCGCGCAACGGCACGAATCGCCTGTGCGATCTCCGCGGCGGAACCCTCGCCCTGCACGCGGGTCGAGCGAATCACGATGCGAGCGGTGCTATGCCTGCGTCCGAGCACCTTGAGCATGTCCCGAATCGCTGCGCCGTCGAGCGAGGTTACGATGCCGATAGTACGAGGCAGCGGCGGCAGGGGACGCTTGCGAGCCTCGTCGAAGAGCCCTTCGCTCTGCAGCCGCTTCTTGAGTTGCTCGTAGGCCAGCTGCAGCGCCCCCAACCCTCTCGGTTCGAGGTGTTCGCACGTGAGCTGGTACTCGCCCTTGGGCTCGTACACCGACACCCGACCCCGCGCGATGACGCGCTGACCATCGACAGGCTTGAAGCGCAGGTACCGCAGCTGCGTGCGGAACATCACGCCTTTCAACTGCGCGCGATCGTCCTTCAGCGTGAAATACAGATGCCCCGTATTCCACACCTTGCAGTTCGAGAGCTCGCCTTCGACCCACACCGAGAAGAACTCACTCTCGAGCTGATCGCGGATCGCGATGGTGAGCTCAGTGACACTCAGTACCTGCCTCGGCGTCGCCGTCGGTGTAGGCGCTGCTGTCGGCGTTGGAGTGGTTGGCCGTGGCTCGGGGACACTCCCCATCCCCCTGTCAGCTGAGGGCGTCTTCTGAACCGAGGGTGGTGTCGGACGCCCGGCTCCCGTGTCCGTGAGTGGGGCAGTCTTTGCCGTCGGCGACGATTCCGTCACCGGTGTCGGCGCGGTGTCGGGGTCGTCGAAAGGAAGTCCGGGCGGACTCGGCATTCGCGTGCACCCCTGTCAGGCCGACGGCTCTCGACTGAGACCGCGACCCAGATCTTCGAGTTCCGCCAGGCTGTAGCTGATTCGTTCGACGTCGGTGGCAAGCCCGGTGGATTCGTCGGCTTCCACAATGACGCCGTTCAATCGAGGGTTACCGGTGGCTGTTTCGAATCGGGCAGGCATGCCGTTCAGGAATCGTCCGAGCGCCGCGTCGATGTCGACGCCGATGATCGAGTCGTGTGGGCCTGTCATGCCCGCATCGGTCAGATAGGCAGTGCCCTTCGGCAGAATGCGTTCGTCGGCGGTCTGCACATGTGTGTGCGTACCGACGACCGCGGTCACCTTCCCGTCCAGGTGCCATCCCATCGCGACTTTTTCGGACGTCGCTTCGGCGTGGAAATCCACGAAGATGATGCGCGCTCGCTGGCGGACCTTGTCGATCTCGCTGAGCATCACGGCGAAGGGGTCGTCAATGGCGAGCATGAACACGCGCCCCATCCCATTCACCACACCCACAGAGACGCCGCTCTCCGTGCGCGCCACGTAGCTGCCGTTGCCGGGCACGCCGGCAGGGTAGTTGACGGGCCGCAGCAGTCGAGGCTCGATTCCGATGTAGTCGACTGCTTCCTTCTTGTCCCAGATGTGATTGCCCGACGTCATCACATCCACACCGGAGTCGAGAATGTACTCGCCTAGCTCGCGCGTAATGCCGAACCCTGCGGCGGCGTTCTCGGCGTTCGCGATGACGAGATCGATCTGGTGATAGTCGCGTAGCGCCGCCACGCCGCGCCGAACCAGATCGCGCCCGGGCCGTCCGACGATGTCGCCGATGAAGAGCAGTCGGGTCACGTAGGAGAGGACTCACCCGTGATGGCGACGGGAATGGCGCGGCCTCGTCGCTCTGTCACCCGCGGAATCGAGATGCGCAGTTCGCCGTGTGCGAGCGATGCCGTCGCCCGGCTGGTGTCGCACGACGCCGAGAGCCGGACTGCTCGGGCGAAGCGTCCGAAACCCCGCTCGACGAGGTGAAAGCTCGAATCCTGCCGGCTTCGTCGAGCGCTCTTGTGGCCCACGATGAGAATGGTCTGGCCCTTGGCCGCAATGCGGATCGACGTCGCCGCCACGCACGGGAGGTCCACAGCGATTTCCACTGTCTCGTCGGTCTCGAGGACGTCGAGGGCCGGGGTGCACTCGCCCGTGATGGTGCGGTCGCTGCCCGCCTGTTCCAACTCCGCGAACATCCGGCGCACATCGTCCTGAAACCCGCTTGGCTCCGACGGCAGTACGACCGCCTGAATCCTCGAACGCATGTTCGGAATCATCGCACAGTCCGCAAGCGGACCGGGTGTCGCGCCCGCGGGCCGCGAC
>JBEBGB010000830.1:0-2372 GCA_040081675.1 Vicinamibacterales bacterium | reverse complement strand
CAGCTGATGTTGCTGCGTGCGCATCCCGACCTTGGAGCCCGCGCACGCATGAGCGACGCGTCAACGACGGAGCAGAGCGGCGCGGGGTTGGATAGATTGACGCCGTTCCAGTACGAGCGTCTCCTGGCGCAGACCTCCGAGTATCGCCGCAGGTTCGGCTTCCCGTTTCTGTATGCCGTCAAGGGCAGTACCATCGACGATATCCTGGCAGCACTCGACCAGCGGATGGCTTCGGACCCCGCTGCGGAATTCAGCGAAGCGTTGCGTCAAGTGACGCGCATTGCCCGTTTTCGGCTCGATGAGACGGTCGCGTCGCCCTGACTCACGAATAGGACCCCTTATGGAACAATTTGCCAGCGGCCCGAAGCACCACTACTACGGTAAAGGCGATGTCATCGTCTATCGGCTCAATCGCGAGGCACAGAAGGGCCGACGGTCGGTGTTCGGTGCGAACGTGCTGTTGCTCACCTATGGCGACGCCTTCTGGCCCACGTACACGACGGGAGACAACACCGGACTTGTCGCGACGGATTCGATGAAGAACTTCATCCAGCGAGAAACACTGACGTTTCCCGGTGAGAACGTGGAGGAGTTGTGCCAGTTCCTCGGCGCAAAATTCCTGGCCACGTACCCTCAAGCTGAGGGCGTGCAGGTATCCGCTGCCGAAATTGCCTACGCAGGGCTCGAACACGATGGAGCCTTTGTCCCGTCTGGCCCCGAACGAGCCTCGGCGCGGATCGAGCTATCGCGCGACGCGCTGATCGAAGCGACATCTGCGCTGCGCGGCTTCAGATTGCTGCGCCTTGCTGGCAGTTCCTTTCGCGGCTTTGTCCGCGACCAGTACACCACGCTTCCAGAGTTGGCCGATCGACCGCTTCACATGTGGCTCGATCTCGAGTGGCGATACACCTCCTCGTCAGACGCGTTCAGTGATGGTCGGATCACGGCCAGTGTCCGCCGCTCGGTCTTCGAGACGTTCCAGTCGTTCAATTCAGGCAGCATCCAGCAAGTGATCTATCAGATGGGCACACGCATCCTCGAGAGCGTGCCGGAGATCGCCGAGGTACATCTCGAGGCGCAGAATCGGACCTGGGACAGCGTCGTCGAACAGGATCAGACGCTCGGTGTCTACACCGATCCGCGTCCGCCGTACGGCTGCCTGGGTCTCCGGATGACGCGCTGATGGCCCGCTTGTCCACGCACGTGCTCGACACGGCCCGCGGCGTTGCGGCGCAGGGAATCGCGATCGAGGTTCATGTCGTGCACGGCGACGATCGCCAGCGCGTGGCGAGTGCCGTCACGAATGCGGACGGCCGGACTGACGCGCCGCTGCTCTCGGGGGATCGACTCGAGCCCGGCGTCTACGAGCTTTCATTCCACGTTGGCGAGTACTTCACGCGGACCGGCGTGGCCGTCACCAAACCGCCGTTTCTCGACGTGATCGTCCTTCGCGTCGGGCTCGCGGACCCACACGGGTCCTATCACGTGCCCCTGTTGCTGTCGCCCTATGGGTACAGCACGTATCGTGGCACCTGATGCGGCTCGAGCCCGCTCTCCACGTCGTCCGTTGGTGTCGCACTCTTGCGACCTATACCGAGACGCCGGGAATGACCACGCGCACGTTTCTCTCGGCGCCAATGCTCGACGTGCACCGCGAGTTGGGCGCATGGATGACGCGTGTGGGAATGAGCGTCGGGGTCGACGCCGCCGGTAACCTGCGCGGCGTCTATCCTTCATCGTCGGTCGCTGGCAACATCGACCCTCGTCGTTTCTATCTGGGCTCGCATCTCGACACGGTCCCCAATGCCGGAGCCTTCGACGGGGTTCTCGGCGTGGTCATGGCGATTGCTGTCGTCGGGCTGCTCGACGGTCGACGGCTGCCGTTCGCGATAGAGGTTGTCGGCTTCTCCGACGAAGAAGGCGTCCGGTTCGGTGTCCCCTTCATCGGGAGTCGTGCGCTGTCCTCCGGGCTCGACGAGGCGACGCTCGACCGCCGCGACGCCGCGGGCCAGCGGTTAGTTGACGTCATTCGCAGCTACGGACTCGACCCCACACGCCTTGCAGATGCAAGGGCGACCGAGGCGTCCCTTGGCTATCTCGAGTTCCACATCGAGCAGGGTCCCATTCTCGAGTCCCTCGACCGTCGGCTCGGTATCGTCGACGCCATCGTCGGGCAAAGCCGCTACGACGTGACGTTCGACGGAATGGCGGGACACGCCGGAACCACGCCCATGAGCCTGCGTCGCGATGCGCTGACGTGCGCCAGCGAGTGGATCCTCGTGGTCGAACAGCACGCGCGCACGATTACGGGACTGGCGGCGACGGTCGGCTCCCTCGACGTCGAACCCGGCGCGTCGAACGTCATTGCCGGA
>JBEBGB010000173.1:0-9198 GCA_040081675.1 Vicinamibacterales bacterium | reverse complement strand
ACCTGCCACTGAGCCGCCCCGCTCGCCCGATAGACAACGGCGATGCTCGCACTCATCATCACGGCCAGATACACGGCAAGCGCAACCTCGCGTTCGACCCCGTCTACAAACAGCAACGGCGTGATCAGTCCGGACACGAGGCTGACGGTGAGCACTCCACCACTGCGTGTCCGCGCGGACAGGACCCCGGCGACGAGCGTGACAAACGCCATCGAGACGAAACCCACGCTGGGCGGATACAAACCGTATCCAACCGAGCCAACTCTGAATGAGACGTGCAACGTACCGAGTCCAGCTACCAGAAGCGCGATAGCCAGGCGCCGAGGTTCGACCAGGAGCATCCGCGAGGCGTAAATCGTCAACCCACTTCCTGCAATCAGCCCAAGCGCGACGCGCAACATCGGACCAATCCATCCTTCTTGGATGGCCCACCGAAAGAAGAAAACCACGCCGGCAAGAAAGATCAAGGCGCCGATACCGGCAATTCCGACAATGGGCGACAGGCGGCCCTGAAAGGGAGCCGACCTGACGCCATGGTTAACAGCGGTGGTGGAGCGAGTGGCTGGCGGCCCCGGAATCGTCGGGGCCGCATCGGGCCGCGGACGGCCCGCGAGGTGCACAAGCCAGGCAACGTCCGCTTCCAGGCGGGCAATTCGCTCGGCGAGTTCGCTGGCGGGCTCGGTGGACTTCGGTTCCATGGGCTGACTCACTTGACGAGATGGCGAACTTGGCGCGAAGCACGTCTCGCAACAGTCAACGGCGTTGACCAGATGCACGGGTTGACAAGGCCGCCTGCGCGCTGTAATTTACCCAAAGGTTAATTAACCGATCGGAACGATATGCAGACGCACGTCCCCGACCCCCTGAGTCAGACCTTCGCGGCCCTTGCCGACCCGACCCGGCGCGCGATGCTTGCCCGCCTTTCGCAAGGCCAGGCGAATGTCTCTGACCTGGCGCAGCCCTTCCTGAAAGGCATGAGTCTACCTGCCGTAACCAAGCACCTCAAGGTGCTCGAGCGGGCGGGCCTCGTGACGAAGACGCGAGAGGCGCAGTGGCGGCCCTGCACGCTGAACGGGGCTCCCATGAGAGACGCCGTGGTGTGGATGGAGCAGTACCGCGAGTTCTGGGAAGAGAGCTTCGATCGGCTCGGCGAGTACCTCACGACGCTGAGGGCGCAGGACGCGCGGGCCGCAAAGAAAACAGCGAAAGGTACAGGAGCGAAACATGGCCGGAAGAAATAAGTCGAACGAGATCAGGATCAGCCGCGTCTACGACGCCCCTGTGAAAACGGTGTGGGACGCGTGGACCGATCCCAGGCAGGTCGCCCAGTGGTGGGGGCCACGGGGCTTCACGCTCACCACTCACAGCAAGGATCTGCGCCCAGGCGGTCACTGGTCCTACACCATGCACGGCCCCGACGGGACCGACTACGAGAACACGACGATTTACCACGAGGTCGAGGCGTACACCCGGCTTGTGTACGACCATGGCGGAAGCGCCGACCGCCCGCCGTTGTTTCGCGTGACGGCGACGTTCGCCGAGGTGAAGGGTCAAACGAGGATGGAGTTGAGTTTTGCGCTGGCCACTCCCGAGGTGGCCGAGCAGACGCGCCAATTCATCAAGAAGGCCGGTGGCGAGTCGACCTGGGACCGGCTCGCCGAGTACCTGGCGGAAGAGTCGACCGGCAAGCGGATGTTCGTCATCAACCGCTCGTTCGATGCGCCCATCGAGACGATGTTCCGGATGTGGACCGACCCGGCGCACCTGAGCGCGTGGCTGGCGCCGACAGGATTCACGATGACGTTCCAACGCGCCGACATCACGCCGGGCGGGAGCTCGTTGTGGAAGATGACCAACGGCCAGGGCATGACGATGTACGCGGTCGCCGAGTACCGCGAGATCACACGGCCGCAGCGCATTGCCTACGTCCAGAATTTCTGCGACGAGAACGAGACGCTCAGTCGCCACCCCCTGGCTCCGACGTGGCCAGCCTACATGCTCACCCAGGTGACGCTCACCCAGGAGGCACCTGAGCGCACGCGCGTGACCATCGAGTGGGAGCCATACGGCGATGCGACGCCAGTCGAGATCGACACGTTCGTGGCGGGCCGCGCCGGGATGACGGGGGGGTGGACGGGTTCCTTCGACAAGCTCGAGGCAGTGCTTGCAGGCGGCTGACGATAGAGTGCAGAGAGGCACATGCCCTGGAGACCCGCGGCGTTATTCGCATTTCTGATGATGCTCGTCGGCGCGCCCGCGCACGCGCAGGGCACGGGCATGTCACGCCGGTTCAGCGTGGACCTCGGACTGGGCTCTCACGCCAAGGACCGGGGCGACGTCGAGTCCATGTCCGTCGGATTTGCAGTATCGAGGCTCGTGGCCCTGGCGGCGACCGTCGAGCGCAGTCACATCCCGACAAGGCTGCGGACGTATCCCGGCGGCTACAGCGCCACGCGCAACGGCACGCTGACGTCGATCAGCGGCGAGTTTCGGTTGACCGTTCCTGTCGGCAACCGGTGGACTCCCTACGGCGTCGTCGGCCGCGGCGTTGGCGAGTCCATGCTGAACGTCAACGAATACTTCCCGAATCCGATCAGGAGGACCGCCGGCCTGGTGTACGCCGGAGGAGGCGTGCGCTACGAGCTCGGTCCAAGGGCCGCAATCTTCAGCGACGCGAAGCTGATCCTCGTGATCGGACGTGAGGCGGATGACGTGTCGGCGAGGCTGCCGATTCGGGCCGGGGTGTCGTTCCGCTTCTGACATCGGCCCGCGAAGCGGCGCTCGCGCCGTTCGGCCGGCACCGTGAGCCGCGTGTTGCATCGAGCGTAATAACCGTGGGTGCGATATTCCCCCACCGCCCGGTCGTGGATCTGAAGGCGGTGAAGGCTGGACTACTTGACGTCGACCGTAATCTGCGCGCGACCGGTCAGCTCAGAATCGCTGGCCGTCAGCTCGAGCACGTAGGCACCCGGCGCCGAAAACACGACGTGAGTGCGAGCGGCGTCAGGATTCTCGAACGTCGTCGTTCCTGGGCCCGAGACCTGCTTCCAGCTCGAGGTCAACGCCTTCCCGCGTGGAAGTCCTTCGTCGCTGACGCTGCCAAAGAGGCTCTCGGTCTGGCCCGCCACCATGGGCGTCGCCAGCTTCGAGTCCTTGCCCCTCCCAACACGACCCAGCACTCGGACTTCCGGCGCTCGATTGAGGCAGATGCCGCGCTGGGCCTTGGCGTAGTCGATCGATTTCGCCAGTTCCTCCGCCGCCTCGACGATGAACCAGTTCGACTGGATCATGCGCGTGCTGGTCGGCGTCGTCTTGCCGGCGTAGGCGAGGTTCCAGACCATCTTGCCGTCGAAGTCGCCCCCGACCACCATGATGCACTGTCGTTCGTGGTGCCCGGGCTTGAAGGTTGTGGGCTGTAGCCGATCCCCGGGGCTGGGCGTGAACGAGTTGTCCGCTCCGGCCGCAATCGTGACGATCCTGGCATTGTGACTGAAGTAGCCGAACGACAAGGTGAGGCTGCCGTCCGGATTCTTCATGAAGCCCTCGTAGGAGGGGTAGATGGGCTGGTTCTCCTGCGCGGCGGAGCGTCCGACAAGCGGGCCGGCACACAGCAGAACGGCAAGAAGAATGGGCGTGGCAGATTTCGGTACGGCGCTCATAGTGCTTCTCCTGAGGCGTGCATTCTTGCATACGTGGTGGGACTCCTGGCAGGCTTCCCACCTAACCGGTTATTGGTATTGGAGCGTTCTGGTGATTGTGGGAGACTTCTAGGCTGGTGACAGTACGGTCATCGGTCGGTCAGGAGAGGTGGTCATGAGCTATTTCGCCAAGCTTGCCGTAACGTCTGGGCTGCTGGCCCTTATTAGCGGCGTGGTGCCGCAGACAGCCGCTGCGCAGGCGCAGCAACCCGGCCCGACCTTCACGAAAGACGTTCTTCCCGTCTTTCAGCGGTCGTGCCAGAAGTGCCATCGGCCGAATTCGTCGGCGCCGATGTCGCTGATGACGTATCAGGAGGTGCGCCCATGGGCCCGCACGATCAAGGCGCGCGTCGCCGATCGGCAGATGCCGCCGTGGCACATCGACCGAACCATCGGCGAGTATCTCGACGATCCGTCCCTCTCGGACAAGGAAGTCGCGATGATCGGGCGCTGGGCCGACGCCGGTGCGCCGCAGGGCAACCCGGCTGATGCACCTCCGCCGCTGCAATTCAAGGCATCGGACGAGTGGGCGTTCGGAGAGCCGGACCTCGTGGTCAGCATGGAGAAGGGCTTCACGATTCCGGCGTCCGGGCCTGACACCACGCCAAGCGAAGTCGTCGATCCCAAGATCACCGAAGACCGCTTCGTGAAGTGGGTTCAGATGATCCCGACGGCCAATTGCTGCGTGCACCACTCGCACGTCTACGTCGCTGCGCCGGACGGCGCCGACCGCGCCGAGCTCGGCCTCGGGATGGGCTCGAACACCGATGACGAGATGGACCTGATCGAGTACGGTCCCGGTAACGATGCCGACATCTTCGCCGAGGGAACGGCCAAGTTGATCAAGGCGGGATCGAAGTTCCGCTTCGCGCCCCACTATCACTCGTCGGGTGAAGAGAAGCACGACATCGAGCGGGTCGGCATCAAGTTCTACCCGAAGGGCTACAAGCCCGACTATGTCGTGGCGTCCCACCGCATCCGCACGGACGTCGGGAACATGTGGACGCTGAATCGCGAGAAGGTGGAGGACGTGATTCTCCAGGCCGGACACAAACTCGATATCAACGAGCCGAACGCACCGACCGGAGCGCTCGTGGAAGAGAACCCGCTGCACGCCGCGACGATGCTGAGCATTCCGCCGAACACCGTGGCGACGCACGAGCGGTTCTGGCCGCTGCCCGAACACTCGCTGATCATCAGCTTCCAGCCCCACATGCACTACCTGGGCACGCGGATGATTCTCGAGGCGATCCATCCGGACGGTCGTCGCGAGACCCTCACCGACGCAAACCGGTACGAGCAGAATTGGCAGGTCACGTACACGTACAAGACGCCGCATCTGTTCCCAAAGGGCACGATCCTTCACACCGTCTCGTACCACGACAACACGGCGGGCAATAAGCACAACCCTGATCCGACGAGCTGGCGGGGATGGGGCAGCCGCACGATGGATGAAATGGGCCATGGCTGGACGGACATCGCGTTCTTGACGGAGGCGCAGTACCAGAAGGAATTGGCCAAGCGCGGCAAGGGTCCCGTGCGGGCCGCAACGCAGCAGCAGCAGTAGAATCATCGGTCCCACCGCGGTGGCCGGCAGCCCAACATTCGACCAAGAGGAGAGGTTCCCGCGGGTAGCCTCTCCTCTTTCTGTTTCTTCACAACCTCGCTCGTCTGCCGGTCGGACAACCTGCGGCACTGAGCGACGGGGACAACAACATGCGGCAAAACGCACTGACACAGAGACGAACGCACGTCGCATCGCTCGCGGCAATCGTGTGCCTGACGACGGCCTCACTCGTGGCGCAGCAAGGCGCGAAAGGTGGAGAGTGGCACTCCTGGGCGGGTGACGCGGGCTCCACGCGATACGCGCCGCTGGACCAGATCAACGCGCAGAACTTCAGCAAGCTCGAAGTCGCCTGGCGCTTCAAGACGGACAACCTGGGTCCGCGCCCGGACTTCAACCTGCAGACCACGCCGCTCATGGTGAATGGCGTGCTGTACTTCACGGCCGGCAGTCACCGGAACGCCGTGGCCGTGAACGCCGCCACCGGCGAGACGCTGTGGATTCACCGGCTCGAAGAGGGAAAACGCGCCGAGCAGTCGTCACGCCGCATGTCCGGTCGCGGCGTCGGCTACTGGACCGACGGCAAGAGCGACGAGCGCATCTTCTACGTCTCGAGCGGGTACCAGTTGGTTGGTCTGGACGCGAAGACAGGGCGCCCGTTGAAGGACTTCGGCAAGGACGGCATCGTGGATCTGCGGCTGGAGAACGACCAGCAGCTTGATCTGGAGAACGCCGACGTGTCGTGGAACGGTGCGCCGATGGTGGCCAGGAACGTCATCATCGTGGGCGCCTCGCATCGGGCGGGCAGCGCGCCCCGCAGCATGTCGAACGCGAAGGGCTACATTCGCGGCTACGACGCGAAGACCGGCAAGCGCAAGTGGATCTTCCACACTATTCCGAGGCCGGGCGAGTTCGGCAACGACACCTGGCAGAACGATTCGTGGTCGTATACCGGGCACACCGGCGTGTGGACGCAGTTGACGGTGGATGAGGAGCTCGGGATTGCCTACTTGCCGGTCGAGATCCCGACCGGCGACTACTTCGGTGGACACCGACCTGGCGACAACCTGTTCGGGGAGAGTCTCGTCGCCTTGGACCTCGAAACGGGAGTGCGGAAGTGGCACTTCCAGTTCGTGCACCACCCCATCTGGGACTACGACGTGCCGTGCGCGCCGATCCTCGCCGACATCACCGTGAACGGCCGACGGATCAAGGCCGTGGCGCAGCCCACCAAGCAGGGGCTGCTCTACGTCTTCGATCGCGTCACCGGTCAGCCGGTCTGGCCGATCGAGGATCGTCCGGTCGAGAAGGGGACGCTGCCCTCCGAGACCTATTCGCCCACACAGCCGTTCCCGACCAAACCGCCACCATTCGAACGGGGCGGCTTCCTCGAGGACTACGTCATCGACTTCACCCCCGAGCTCAAGGCCGAAGGGCTGAAGCTGCTGTCGCAGTACAAGATAGGTCCGCTCTTTACGCCGCCCATCGCACGGGGTGACGGCGGGAAGACCGGCACGCTGTACATTCCCAACGGCGCGAACTGGCCAGGCGGCTCACTCGACCCCGAGACCGGGATGCTCTACGTCTACTCGCACACGCTGCTGCGCGTGCTGTCGATGGTGAACGACCCCAAGCGCTCCGAGATGAATTACATCAGCGTTGGTGGGGGCGACGACGGCGGCCCAGGCCTGAGCGTTCAGGGGTTGCCGCTGGTGAAACCGCCATGGGGGCGAATCACGGCTATCGACCTCAACAAGGGCGATATCGCCTGGCAGGTCGCGCATGGCGAAACACCGGACACGGTGAAGAACCATCCGCTGCTCAAGGGCCTCAATATCCCTCGCACGGGTCGTCCTGGAGGCGCGGGTGGGAGTTCTGGCGGCATCGGCATCCTGACGACCAAGACGCTCGTGATCTCCGGCGAGGGTGGTGTCTTCACCGCGCCCAATGGCTTGCGCGGCGCCATGCTGCGTGCCTACGACAAAGCGACTGGCAAGGAAGTGGGAGAGGTCTACATGCCCGGGGCACAGACGGGTTCCCCCATGACCTACATGCTCAACGGCAGGCAGTACATCGTGCTCGCCGTCAGTGGCGCGATCCTACCGGGTGAGTTGATCGCCTACGCCCTGCCCGGGCAGTAGACCATCGGTCACCGCACGCCGGCTTCCGCCCGGGCCAGTGAGCGCCGGGCGAATATTGCGCACGCGGAGGCTTTCACCAGAACGTAGTCCGCTAACTCTGCGGCCCAAGTGAAGTCGCCGGCAGCGAGCGTGACTCGTCCGCGCTATCTCATTTCCATCTTCTTCGGGACGTCCTCACCCACGGCTTGTGGTGCCGCTCGGTGATGCGCACCGACGAGTGCCCGAGCAGTACAGACACATTCTCAATCGACCGGCCTCGAGCCGCGACACTGCAGAACGTGTCACGAAAGCGGCTTCATGAACGACGCTTCGCAAATTCGTGGCCGAGCCCGGGATCAAGTACCTCTCGGAGGGCGCGGCCACCTGCTCCGTTCTCCGAGTAATCAGTGACGTTTCGAGCGGTCCCATCTCTGTTCCGGCTGAGATCTCGCCGACGCACATGGAGCCACTCGCTGCGCATAGCACCCGCCTGATAGAGTGTCCGCATGGCAAAGCATGGCCGTCCTCCCCTCTCGGCGACGGCTGTGCGCGTCGCGCACACGAAGCAGAAACCGAAACCTCGTTTCGTGTCCAAGGCGCATCGCCTCGAGAAAGCCGGCGACGTGCTCGAATTCGACGATGTGCGGCGCGTGCTGGAGCGAGCGGAGTCGGCTCGAAGTCGGAAGCGCTAGCATCGTGCGGTCGACTCTTCGGACGTCCTTTCAGGCACCAGGATGCTCTCGCCACGCACGAGCGTGTCACGATATACTGACTGGTCTGCCCGACGCGGTCCAACCTCGCGGAGAGGTACCGAAGTGGTCGTAACGGGGGCGCCTCGAAAGCGTCTTGTCGCGTAAGCGGCACGTGGGTTCGAATCCCACCCTCTCCGCCAATATCTAAGCTCTTAAGATTCAATAACTTGTGAATTGCGCGGAATGGCACGTGCTCGATACGTGCCCTTCGTGCTAGCTTGTCCGCATGGCGCTCCGGTTGCTCAGGCGTCACCTGAAAAACTGCTCGCACACCTCGACGCGATACCGTCGGTGCACGTGTCCGATCCATGTGTACGGCACGCTGGGCGGCGAGAAGATTCGCCGCGCGCTCGACCACGTCGTGGGGACGCCGCCACTGATCTGATCAACGCGTGGACCGTGTCTGGCGAGATCGGCGTATCGAAGAACGAAGCGCCGAACATTCGCAACGCGGTTGCGAAGTTCCTCGCCGACTGCGACGCGCGTCACCTCGGGTGGGAGACGATGCGGAAGCATCGCACGTTTCTCGAAGGTCGCCTGGTCAAGTGGTGCGACGCGAAGGGTCTCACCAGTCTGAAGCAGTTGAACGTGGATGCGCTGCGGCACTTTCGACAGTCGTGGACTGACGGTCCTCTCTACGCCACGAAGAACCTCGAACGACTCCGCTCGTTCCTGCGCTTCTGCAATCAAGCCGGCTGGATTCGCGAGAATCCTGCAACCGCGGTCAAGCCGCCCAAGGTGACGCACAACCCCACGCTGCCGTTTTCGCGCGAGGAGATGAAGCAAATCCTGGCTGCGTGCGACCGCTATGGCGGGAGGAAGGAACGCATACGCGCGTTCGTCCTGGTCATGCGGTTCACCGGCCTGCGAATTGGGGACACGATTCGGCTGACGAAGCCGCAGGTGTCTGGCGGGAAGGTGTTCGTGCGCACCGCGAAGACTGGCCGGCAAGTCACGGTGCCCGTGCCGCCGCAGGTGATCGAAGCGCTTGGGAAGATCGAAGACATAGGCGAGCGGTACTTCTGGACCGGCAAGAACGTGCGTTCAGTCGTCGCCAACTGGTC
>JBEBGB010000172.1:0-9207 GCA_040081675.1 Vicinamibacterales bacterium | reverse complement strand
GAGCGGAAAGGAATTCTCGCCCCAATAGCTCTTGCGCGGCTCACCCACCGTGCACGACGGCGGATCCATCCAGAACGCTTTGTAGTACGCGCCGCGGTAGTAGTAGCAGGTGAACCTGAAGAGTCCAGGGATCGGCAGAATCAAGAGCGCCGGCGTAAACGGGAGCCAGTCGGGCACGAAGGTCGGCTTCGGGCCGAACCAGTTGTGCGGCGAGTCGCCGAAAAGCTCGGGCGAGTAGAACGGAGAGAGGTACGGCCCGTACGTGTAGTGTGTGCCCTGAAACGCCGCCCACGTCGAGTAGACGATGAAGGTCGAGAATCCCAGGAACACTACGAGCGGCTGGATCCACCACGTGTCTTGCCGCGTGGTTTCACCGAACCGACGAACGGTCAGCCGGACCGGTGCAGTCGACACAGACATGCAACAGATCCTCACGAGAACCGAATGAACGAATCGCCGCCCTTCGACGTTGCTCAGGGCGGAAGTTCACGACGATCGCGGGTTCTTGCATTCGCGCTGTCAGCCTTCGCGTCGCAAACGGCCTTAACCATACTGGCGGTGTCAGTCAAAATTCAAGTGACCTGCCTCGCGCTCGACGCGGCGCGGTCCACAGGCCGGGTCGAGAACCTCGTGCTCGGTCCGCTCAGCGGCTTGGGCCGCTCAAAGCGCTGAGTGCCAACTGGAACGTCGTCCACGGCACGGGCGTTCCATGAACGGGTGCGAGCGTCTCGACCTCGAGCTTCATGCGGGCGACCTGATTCGCGAGACTGCGCATCGCCGGAAGCTGCGCCGCCCTCGGCGGCTCGTGAGTGTCGAAGAGGTCCGCTTCGAACGCGATACGCTCCGTCGGCAGGTAAAGCATCAGCATGCCTTCCACGTGAGCCAGCGGTTGCACGTAGTAGACCCGCAGAATTCTCTGGTTGTCGGTGATGACGTAGCTCTCCTGAACCGCTTCGTAGTTGTAACCTTCGGACACTTCCGTGGGCGGCCAGCGCGACAGGATATCTGGCATCACGATGCGCGGCTCGTAGTTCAACACGTCGCGATTGAGGAACGCCAGGTTCTTCATGTGCGCAACGATCGTCGCCCCGATGTGGAGATAGGCGCGGAGGCCGCCAATGTGATCGAAGTGCGGGTGCGAGCTGATCAGCCAGCGGATCGGCTTTCCGGGTGCGAGCTTTGCGACCGCTTCAATCACCGCGAGGCTGCGAGCTTCGTTGCCTGGCGCTTCGAACACAGCCACGAAGTCGCGAAACTCGACCACATAGCTATTGGCGGATCCGCCGCCCATCCGGTAGACGCCGTCCGCCATCTTGTCGACTGTCACAGCGGGCACACCTGGGGCACGAGTCAGCGAGGGCGGCACCGTCACAGGTTCGCCGCACACATTCGGCTGAACGTTTGCGAAGCGGCCTCCGTAGGCGTTGTGTCCCGTACTCTGGCGATAGAACTGCCAGTTGTCATCCCATCCCTGGTGTGAGTGCCAGGCTAGTGGCCACTTGATGCTGCCGAAGGTTTGCTGATCCGTCGATTCGTGCTCGATGTTGAAGTCGCCAAGCGCCGGCTCGCCGACGGTGGTCTTGATGCGCGTGATCTGATTCTGCGAATTGATCGTGGCATCCACGCGGTACTTCCCGAGCATCGTGATCGCGACGACATGCACCTTTTCGGGTGAAACGACGTTCCCGTCGCGGCCCTTCTCGATCTGCTCCCAGCGCCACAAGGCGATGGGATTGGCGCCGGGCATGCGCGCCGCTTTCAGAAACCCCGGCGGATTCAGCCACAGATCCAGTTGATAGAGATCGGCCAATTCGGACGGAACCGCAACCGGGGCGCCGTCGCCGTCTATGTGCCAGGCGGTGCGGCCGTTGACGCTGTGAGTCTGGCGCGCGAACTTCTGCGTGGGCGTGCCGTCCTCCCAACCGAGGCCGTACTTCCACGCCGCTGGACTCAGTCCGGGCTTGCGATCGAAGGTCTCACGGCTGGTGCCCCGTTCCCAATCTATCGTGCGCGTGTAGTTGGCCAACGCGTCAATGCGTGGCCAATCGATATTGACGGCATTTTCGAACGTCTGGCCCACTGCTCCGCTATAGCCGGCGCCGCTGAACGTGATGCACTTCAAGGTCGCTTCGCCTATTTCCCGCGATGCGGCCGCAAGGAGCGGCAACGGATCCACGTAGCCCGGCGGAAATTCCTGGGCCGGCGTCCGCAACTGGAGCGTCACAATCAGCGCGATCGCGGCTGCGATCTTCCTGGCCATCATCCCTCCACAGATAAGCGTACGGCAGAGCGCCGTGCTATGTTCTCAGCCGAATTCAGCAGGAGATTCAGCCATGTCGACTGTTGGTCGCTTCATGATCGGATCCGTCGTGGCGGCCGCCATGACAGTAACGGCGCATAACCAGGACCGAGCGGACACGCCGGTCTCGAAACCCTCCACGCTCCCAAATCCGTATCGTCTCGTGCCGGACTGGCCCACGCTTCCCGCAAGCATGCGAGGCCCGAATGGACGGAAGTGGGGAGAGGTTATCAGGGTGCACGCCGCTCCGAACGGCAACATTTGGGTCTTCCACCGCTGCTTCAACGACAAACCGGCCGGCGATGCTACCTGTCTCAATCGAGGCGACGCCAACCCGCCGATTCTCGAATTCTCTCCAGAAGGACGGCTTCTGCGGAGCTTCGGCGCAGGGCTCTTCGCGCATCCGCACGGCTTCACCGTAGACAAGCGCGGAAACATCTGGACCACCGATACCAATGACGACGAGACCATCCTCGGTGTCGCTGCGAAGAACGCGGACGGCGTGACTATGGGCCAGGTGGTCCGCGAGATCAGCCCGACTGGCAAGGTGCTCAGGACAATCGGCACGGAAGGCGTTGGTGGGAACGGACCGTACACGTTCGACCGTCCAACCGGGGTGTCCATTGCGTCCAACGGCGACATCTTCGTGGCGGATGGCCATTCGGGCAACAAGTCGAGGAGCGCCCGCATCGTGAAATATTCGCCGGACGGAATGTTCATCAAGGCGTGGGGACGCATGGGGCCGGAGCCGGGTAACTTCAGGGAACCGCACGACCTCTACGTCGGCGGCTCCAAAGGCTACGTCTACGTCGCCGACCGACAGAACAACCGCGTACAGGTCTTCGACCAGGACGGCAACTTCATCGCCGCATGGAAACAGTTCGGCCAGCCGAGTTCGGTATATGTCGACGCCCGCGACAACATCTATGTGGGCGCAACCTACCAGGATCCAATTCGTGGTCCTGTCACCGGGCCGACGACGGGGGCAAACGACAGGGCGATTGTGATCGGGAACGCGATCACCGGAGAACTCGAGTACTTGATTCCAGATCCAGGGGACCTGAGCAAGATGACCGATACCGGCACGTCGGCGTCGGGGATTGCGGTGGATGACCAGGGAAGCATCTATGCCGCCGACGTCGGGTTCAACAACTTGAGGAAGTACGTGAAGGTGCAATAGCTGACTCAACCCGTGAGTGAGCAGGGGCAGGCCTATTCGATCGTTTTGAGATACGCGACGATCTGCGCGACGTCGGCGTTGCTCAACTCTGACTCGGGAATCGGCGGCATGTCGCACACCGGGCGTCGAATCAGATCGAGCGCTCTCTCGTAGCTCCACGCGAACGGAACGAGCCTCGGGCCCTTGCCGCCTCGTCCTTCGGGCCCATGGCACTGCTGGCACGCATTCTCGTAGACGCGCTGGCCGGACTCGTCAGCGGCCCTTCCGTTGGTCCATGTGCAGACTGCCATCAACAGCACAAGACCGCCAAATACCATCCGCTTCGCCATCGCTGGACTCACCTCGAATTCAGGCGTCTCGACAAAGACACTTGAACAGCACAAGGCGCGGCTGCTTTCGAAAGCCGGGGCCTCGTGCCATTCTGAGTTCGTCGACTTGGGTCGTCGACCTGTCAGTTCTGCGTTCCAGCCATTCGCGCTGTGTGCGCCTTTGCGTCACCTACAGCGAACTGGTTGTTGGTCTCGATCAGTTGGCCGTCGCGGAATGTGAGATAGAGCACCTTCTCCGTGTGAACGATTCGTCGGCCGAACTCATCCTTCATCACGGCGATTTCCTTGTGGGTCTTCGTATCGATGACGACGCTGTCGCCAAGGAAGGCCAGTTTGCCGTCGTTCGACATCGCGACCCAGCTGTGCTCGACACCCGACGACGGCTTGATGGTCTTCGCTGCGTTGTAGACCGGGTTGCGGCCATCGCCAGGGTTGTCCCACACGTGCCACAGCTTGTTGAAGGGATCTGCCACCCAGATCTCGCTCTCGTCTGGCAGCATGCCGATGCCATGGCTGTAGCCCTTGCCCTTCCACGCGTCACCGGGAATCTCGTAGCGCCCGAGCTTCTTCCCAGTCTTGGTGTCGCCAATCTCGAATCCGATGAGGTCGTTCACGTTGACGTAAACCAGGCTGCCGTCGTGGTTGATCGTGAGCGGACGCACCATCTCGGAGAAGGTCATGTAGCGCAGCACTTTCCGGCTCGGCACGTCGATGACCGTCACGCCGGCCTTGCCGTCCTTCGGGCTCGCCATCGCGCCGAGGATGCCGAGCCGTCCGTCAGCAGTGACCGCGATGTTGTGAGCGACGGGCGATTCCGGGGTCGGGAGCTTGCCCAGGCTCTTTCCGGTAGCACCGTCGATGTAGTACCACCAACTGTTGTAGCTGGAGCCGACCAGCAACGTCTTGCCGTCCGGCAGCGTCCAAGGTCGTTCGCAGCAGCCACTCTCGGCGCCCCTGGTCCGCGGGACGGCCGCGGTCTCGCCCTTGAAGGTCCAGACAAACTTATCGGTCGCCAGATCGAGCGCGGTCATCCAGCCGTCAACGGTGACGTAGAGCATCTGGAGTGGAAGACTCGCCGTGATGCCGGACACCTTTGGCGCGGGCATCCTGGAACGCCGGCAAATCGTACGGGATGCGCTTGATGAAGCTGTAGCCCTTGTCGGCATCGAGCACGACCACGCCCGACTGGTTGTCGGTGCCGTTATCGCCGGGTGTGGCGATGTACACGAGATGACGGACGCGCTGAGACTCCGGTGGGGCGCCTCGTTGGGCGCTCAGTGTCGAAACGGCCGCGACTGCACAGCTTGTCGCCAGTATCGCCGTTCTCACTCTTGTCATCACAGCTCCTGTCTTCAAACCCCCTTGACCACGTCAGTCGGTTCACTGTCTGAAGATTGGCGCTCGGGGCGACTGGATGATACGGCAGGAGAAGACGTTGGGTCAGTGGTATTTGATACGACCTCACGGCTTCGGCAGAGGCGGCATCTTGTCGCTCGCCAGCCGCGGCAGCATCTGGTCTCGCATCGCGAGGTGATAGACGGCGGCTGCAATCACCATCGCCGACTCCTGTGCATCGCCCGGGATGACCCGCTCGTAGGTGTCGAGGTTGGTGTGCCAGGTGTGCGAGTTGTATTCGATCGGATCTTGTTGGATACCAATCCCCGGCAAGCCGGCCTCGTTGAACGATGTGGAGTCGGTGCCGCCGCGCCGGCGGCTCGTCGTGGCGTTTACGCCGAAGAAACCGTTGTCAGCAAACGGCCGCGTCGCGTCACGCAGGATGGTCGCCGCTTCAGGCGGGCCGAACACGGAGGCACCGCGAGCCCGGCCCGTGCCCGAGTCGATGTTGAAGTAACCGGCAAACGTCGCGTGTTCCGGCTTGGGTTCTTCGACCATGCCGAAGTGCTCTTTGACGTACGCCTGCGAACCGAGCAGGCCCTGCTCTTCACCGCTCCACAGCGCAACACGAATGGTTCGTCGCGGCTTCACACCAATGGCCTGCAGGATGCGGATGGCCTCGAGCATCGTGGCCGAACCGATCGCGTTGTCGGTAGCGCCGGTTGCCGAATGCCACGAATCAAGGTGTCCGCCGAGCATGACAACTTCCCGCGCCTTGTCGCTGCCTGGAATCTCGGCGACGACGTTGTAGACAGTGGCGCCCTCGGGGATGGTCCTGTTGACGATGTTCAGTTCCACTTCGACCGGCGTGCCATCGCCAAGAATCCGGAAAATGCGGCCGAAGTCTTCGTTCCGCATCACGACGGTGGGCACAGCCTTCGCCACATCGAACGTGCGATTGTTGAAGGCGCGAATCTGGCCGTGTTCGCGTCCGGCGTCGTTGATGCGTCCGACCGCGCCCGCATCGACGAGAAACTGATCGAACTGCTCGACGACCTGCGTGGCGGGAACGATGTTCGGATCCGGTGTCGGCACGGGAGCGTTTTGGCCACCACCGCCAGCCGGCGCGTTCGCAGGATCGTACTGGGCGCGCACATCGTTGTCCTCACGACGCTTCTGCGGCGGGAGAATCGTCACCGGCACGGAGGCGGGCCTGCCGACCATGACGATCTTGCCCTTCACCTGAGCGCGGTGGTCGTCGAAGAACTTCGCGAGCACGTCTTTTGTGGGACGCGTTGGCACGACGATCTGGAGAACCTGTGCAGTGACCGGACCGTTGGTGCCTGGTGTCCACGCCAAGGCTTCCGCGACGAGCGCATCCTTGAAGGGCGAAACGGCGTGTACCGACAGCTTCTCGTTCACCCACCCCGGATGGCCAAACGACCACGGCTCGAGGTGCGCGTTCTTCAGCCCCCAGCGCGTCGTCTCTTTCACCACCCAGTCCTGCGCGGCTTTCAGATTCGGCGAGCCGGTAAGCCTGGGGCCGTACACATCGGTGAGGAAGTGCAGGGTCCGCATGATCTGGGAGTTCTCCGCCGCTTCACGGCGGATCCTCCATTGAATCTCCTTGTCGAGCGTCTCCTGCGCCGACGGCGCGGACGTCGACAACACGACAAGGCTGGCTGTGAGTACAAAGACGGCGTTACGCATAGGCCGCCATTCTACGGCGACGTTTGCCGCCTGCACCACCATCTGTCACGCGCTGCCGCATCGACACAAATGTCGCGCTTCGATGTCCGGCGTGGCAGATGGTGATGCCGCCAGTGAAGACCTCCAAGCTAACCCTCGTCAGGAAGCTTGGAGCAATGCGATGCTGCGGTCGGACAAGGGATGCCCGGCGGTGGAGCTGTCGCTACTATCGGCGGGTTTGAAGCCAGCGGCGATGGGGCTGTGGAACGGGACGGAGCGACGAAACGCAACCCGGCATCTACCGGAGGCTGCGACAGTCCGTCGATGATTCAGGTGTTGCCTCGGCTGCTTCAGGTAGTGGGGCTGATCGACTCGAGCTCCTCATCGTCGATGAGGCGCAGCAATGAACTCCCGCCGGCAAGTCGGAACGTGATGAACAAGATGTCGTCAGCATCAGCTCCTCGGCGAACCAAGAACGGACTGTAACCGTACGACGTGCCCTCATCGTTGACCCGTACCGTGCCGGCTGTTACGCCATTCTCGTCAGTCGCAGGAAACTCCCGTCCTGCGACAAAACGTCGAATCGCCGATGGGATACCGAGTACAAAATGCGACGGGTCTTCTGGGAGCCTCGCCGCAAGCCAGAGTTCTCCGCGCTCGCTCCATCCGTGGTCAATGATGCGTCTTTCGTTTGCCTGGCGGCGTTTGCCTCTCTCAGCGCCTCAACGGCCGCCGCATCGACCTTCGTACCACGTAGCGACCACATGTCCGTCCCAATATGGCTGATTACCGGACTGGAGGTCAGGTATTGGGAGAACGTGTTGGGATTCATTCCATAGTCATAGCAGCTTCTTGCCAGGCTGCTTCGGTCGAGCAGGCAGGCAGGAGAGGATCTCAGTGCCTCAAAGAGCACACGCTCTGTAGAGTTCAGCTCACTTGCATACTCGAGTTTTTCAACCGAACCAACCAAACCGTCGGAATCAATCGTGAACTCGGGATGAATGCGATAGAACTCTTGGAGAATGGCGCGTGGGGGTGTGACAAGGGGCCAGGAGCTGATCCCGCGCGTTCTGCGGATCTTGTAGTAGCGATGAACACCCTCGCGGACCTCGCTCACATTTGTGGGTGACGTGACCGAGAGCATCTTGCGGGTGACGTTGCGCAGGCGATTGCGATCCGGAATCCCTTCTTTGTACCAGAGCCAATCGGGACTCAGGAATTCGACCTCCGCGGCAAATTTGGTACTGGGAAGTCGGCGGCTTTCGGCATCGCCAAGAGCTTGAAGGTAGAGACGCTCAGAGACGGCCTAGGCAATATCGTCGTTTTGACACGCGAGGTGATTGAACGATCCGGTGGGAAGGAAATCCCTTTGGAGTGGCTCGTTCGCAATGAGCGCGTCGATGCGCCAAACGGCACAACGATCCTGATCGAGGACGTGGTACTCAGGCAGATCCGTACAGCCCCGACGATCGAGTACATCGAGCGCCACCTTCAGGCGTTTCGGGCGGTGGCGCCTGAGGTCGCGGTCAATGACCACGTTTGCGTGTATCGAGAGCCGGAAATCGAGAGCGAGCACCGGTTCGAGCCCTCCCCAGAACAGGCCCAGGTGATTGGCTCTGTTCAGCTGCTGATCAAGGTCGCGCGGGCTCCACTTCCAGACGCTGAACAGGGCGTCGTCATTACCGCAGGCCCAGGAAACCTTGTGGCGGTCGAGTACTGAGAGCAAGGAGTTCGGACCGTACTTGCTTGGAGAGATTGACGTCCCTGCACTAGAGAGAGAACGCCGCCATCCCGATCGCACCATATGACTCGAGTAGGTCCCGGCGTTCGCCGGCTATTTTACGAGATAGCTTTCAGCGAGTACGCCATGGCATTTGGATATGAGTTGCTCAAGTACGATCCGAACATGCCGGCAGACGACCTTCTCTACGAGGTTCGAACAAGCCTCAATCGGGTCGCGCTTTCGGCAGCCCCTCTCTACCGGTAAGGGCACGAGCGCATGAACCCGAAGGCTCCAAAATCGGAACTGCCGAACCTTGTCACTCACGCGGCGACAACGCTAATCCGACCAGCCTTCCGCGAGCGGGGCTTGCGCCGAATCACGATCTCGACATCCTGATCGAGCGCCGTCAAAAGGTTCATTAGTCGTTCGACAGAGAAGCCCTCCAGCTTGTACCGACGCAGCGCGGAGACCTTCGGCTGCGTCACTCCCAGCAACTTGGCGGCATCCGCCTGCGAGATTTTGCGCGCTTCAAGCTCCTGATTCAACGCATACGCTAGCCGCAACTTGGCCTGACGCTCGGCAGCATCGGGAAACCCGAGATCCGCGAACACGTTTCCGGTCCCACGGGTTACCAGTTCCTTCCGTTCAGCGC
>JBEBGB010000171.1:0-9209 GCA_040081675.1 Vicinamibacterales bacterium | reverse complement strand
GTGCGGCAGAACGTGTCGAGTACGGACGTACGCGGGTTGGTGCCGAACACCAACGTGCCGCATTGGTGCGTTGTGTTTCGCGCACGGTGCGAGTGCGTGATGACCTTCCAGAAGCCCAACTGTTTCAGGATCCGCGTGAACCGGCGAACCAGTTCGTCGTGGGCACGAGCGTTGTTCGGAGAGTAGGACAGACGAATGCGGCCATCGCGTTCGACAGTGACGCGGTTGTCTGGCGAGGGCAGATCTTCGGACATGACCAGCCAGTCGACGCCTCGAGCCACCCACGCGTTGTAGGCCCAGAGGGGAATCCAGGGCACGACAATTTGCGCCATGACGCCGTGCGTCCGGCCCTGCGACTGAATCTGTCCCAGTGGAAACGCGCTGTCAGGCCCGCGCAGATAGAAATCGTTGATCGCCACTGTCTTCTGAAACACGTCGGTGTTGCGCCTGAACGGGTGGAAGCCCTGCATCATGGTCGCCAGGTGCGCCATGTAGCGCCGGCCGACCAGCCCGGACGAATTCGCCAGGCCGTCGGGGTGCGCCTCGTTCGCCGACCGAAGCAACAGCGCCGCTGAATTCACCGCGCCACACGCGGACACAATGAGAGGCGCCCGTAACGCGCGGACCTCGCCGCCGTGCTCCACCTCCACGGCTTCTATTCGCCGTCCCGACGAGTCCGACACCAATCGTCGCGCGTAGGCATTCGTGAGCAGCTCGACACGTCCGCTCGCCGTGGCCCGGAGCACCGCACACACCTCTGCGTCGCTCTTCTTCCGAATGCGGCACGGAAACGAGTTGCACGTGTTGCAGAGCACGCATCCGCCTGCGTCGCCGGGATCGACCAGCCCAAGCGGCAACGCTGAAGGGTGAAGGCCAAGCGCCTTCAGTTGCTCGACGATCGATGCCATGTTCGGGGCGTGCGGAATCATGGCGTGCGGAAATGGCTCGCGTGTCGGCTCGGTCGGATCGTGTCCGATCTCGCCGTGCACCTGGTACATCCGCTCGGCGCGCGCGTAGTACGGCTCGAGCGTGCTGTAGGAGATCGGCCACGCTGGCGAGACGCCGTCAGCGTGCGCGACTTCGTCGAAGTCGGTTGGTCGCAGCCGATACAACACGCTGCCCCAGAACTTCGTGTTGCCGCCGACGTTGTAGTGCGTGTACGGCTGGAACAGTTCACCGTGCTGGTCCAGCCAGCGCTCGGTAGTGCGGTACCGCAGGTGTTTCCAGACGGCTTCCGGATCCCAGTTCTCCGGTTCGGTCGGCACGAAGTCGCCCCGTTCGATCATCAGAATCCGTGCCTGCGTGTCGGACAGCGCTCGCGCGAGCGTGCCGCCTCCGGCGCCGCTGCCGATGATGATGATGTCGTACTGGTCGAACCTGGGAGACCGCCCGCTATCCGACGCCGGCATAGATCCGATCCATGAGCGCCTGATCAGCCAGCGCACGTTCGAGGCTCATTTCCGGGGGACGCCGGTCGCGAATGGCTGCCGCGAAGTCGCTGTACATCGCCTTGTATCCGCGGATGTCGCGCAGCAGTCCGGGGATGTACAACCGAGGACGCCACCCGCCGTGCGCGAACACGAACAATCCGTTCGACTCGAACGTGATGGCGCCCTTGCGTCCCATGATCTTCGAGATACGCAGCCCCTTGAAGAGTGACGGAATCTCGCGGGAGTAGTAGAGCGTGCCGACGGCGTCGTTGTCGTATCGAAATGCCACCAGCATGCTCTTGGCCCGACGGTCAGGACCTTCGCGAGACACGGACGGACGAAACCCGTGCACCGAGATAATGGTTGGGCCGAGGCCACCGGCGATGTGCAGCCAGTGGATGCCCTCTTCGAAGAACGCATCACCGCCAGCCATGTGCTCGTCGTTGCGCCAGTCCTCCGCGGACTTCAGCCGGTGGGCGACGGTCGTCAGTTGCAGAAAGACCATCTCCCCGATGACGCCTTCCGCGAGCAGGCGCCGCAGCGTGACCGCGAGCGGTTTGTAATGATCGTTCTCGCCGACCAGCACGACCCGATCCGCGGCAGTGGCGGCGCGCTGCACCGTGACGTAGTCGGCCGCCGACGGAAACGCTGGCTTCTCGACCAGCACGTGCTTTCCGGCCGCGAGCGCTCGCACTGTCAGGTCCAGGTGGAATGCCGGAGGCACGGCCACGACGACAGCGTCGACCTTCGGATCGGCGATCGCCGACTCGTAGCTGCCGTAGCTGGCCGCACCGCCGAGTTGACGTGTGTACAACTCGGCTTTCGCCAGATCACGACTGGCATAGCGCGGCGTGAACAGGCCTCGAAGTGCGCGCAGGTGGCCGCTGTGCACGCGGGCGATGAACCCGCAGCCGAGGAACGCGAGTTGAAGGGGCTTGGCGGCGGCTGGCATTCGTGGTGGATCACTCCATTGAACCACAAGAGGCCGGAGCCCGCGACGTGCCACAGCCCGGCAGTGCCGAGTCCGCATGCGCAGGCGTGGCCGGTCAGGCCCACCGCCCATCCACACCGACACATCGGCTGGTAACATTCGTCCATGTCCTTCGGCCGACACCTGCGCGACGAGTGGCTTCTCGATCAGTCAATCACGTATCTGAATCACCCGACCGTTGGCGCAACGCCTCGCCGTGTGCTCGACGCGCAGCGCGCGATTCAGACCGAAACCGAGCGCCAGCCGAGCCGTTTCCAGCTCCGCGAACTGACGGAGCACATCGTGGGTCATTGGCGACCTGACAAGCCGCACTTGCGAGTGGCTGCCGACGCCGTCGCGGCATTCGTCAAGGCTCGAGGCGAGGATGTGGTCTTCGTTGATAACACCACCGCCGGTGCGAATGCCGTGCTCCGCTCGTTTCCATTCGCGCCGGGCGACGAGGTGCTGACGAGCGAACTGTGTTACGGGGGCCTCGCGAAGGCCGCCGCTTACGCCGCACGCGAACGTGGCGCACGTGTAGCAACCGTGCCGATGCCTCAACCGCTCGAGCCCGCTGCGGTCGCCGACGCGTTCGTAACTGCGGTCACCCCCAACACCCGCATCGCCATCGTCGAGCACATCGTGGCCGACGCCGCAGTCATTCTGCCTCTCGGAGAAATCGCACGTCGCTTGAAAGCGCGAGGGGTAGCGGTGCTGGCCGACGGCGCGCATGCGCCGGGTGCCGTTGCGCTCGATGTTCCATCGTTTGGCGTGGACTGGTACGTCGCCAATCTCCACAAGTCGGCGTTCGTACCGCGGAGCAGCGGGTTCCTGTGGGCATCGCCCGAGCGGCAAGCCGGGCTTCATCCCACGGTGATTTCGTGGGGACTCGATGAAGGCTTCACCGCGGAGTTCGACCTGGTTGGCACGCGCGACGCCTCGGCGCATCTCGCAGCTCCGGCCGCGTTCGCGTTCATCGACTCCTTCGGTCTCGATCGGATTCTGGCTTACAACCACGGGCTTGCGTGGAACGGTGCGCGATTTCTGGCGCACAAGTGGGGCACGTCGTTCGACACGCCGGAATCGCTCATCCCCACCATGGCCAGTGTGCCGCTGCCCGAGTCGTTCGGCACCACGCGAGACGCTGCTGGGACGTTACGTGACGCGTTGTTGTTCGAGGATCAGATCGAAGTGGGCGTGCATGCGTGGCGCGGTCAGTTGTATGTGCGGGTCGCCGCCCAGATCTACAACGACATGGACGACTATGAACGTCTGGCCGCAGCCGTGCTGAGGCGTGCCTGAACTTGGCCCATCGCGGCACGAGGCACCATGCGCGCCACGTCCATATGGTGCCCTAACCAATCGGCGGAGGCCGAAGATGACTGAGCACGACCCCGACTTCTGGCGAGACCACGGCGTCCGCATTGTCACGAGTTCCGCATTGGATCTGAACACGCCGCAAACGCCAGGCATGACGCGAGCGGCGGCAATCACGAACGCTCGGACCGGTGCGACCAAGCTGTGGGCCGGGACGGTGATCATTCACCCCAACGCCAAGACGGGCGCGCATCACCACGGCGAGTTGGAAAGCGTCATCTACGTCGTCAGCGGTCGCGCGCGCATGCGCTGGGGCGAACGGCTCGAGTATGTGGCCGAGGCCGGACCAGGCGATTTCATCTATGTGCCCGCGTACGTGCCGCACCAGGAGATCAACGCCAACCGGGACGAGCCTCTGTCGTGTGTGCTGGTGCGCAGCGGCCAGGATCCCGTCGTCGTGAACCTCGAGCTCGAGCCCGCAGAGGCGCCTGAGGAAGTGGCGTGGGTCGACTCGATTCACCCCGCTCCCGAAGAGTGAAATTGAGCCGTGTCTTCCGTTCGTCCCCGTGACCTCCGTGGTCGTGCTTTGATTTTGAATCCTAAAGCCTAAAGCCTGAAGACTGGGGCAGCCCTTTCCTTTACACCCGTGCACACCTGGTGAACCTCCGGCTGAAGTGAGGGCGGGGGTTGTCGATAACGTGATCAGGGCGAGGGTGTCGCCGCTCGGGACCTTCGTCAGGACAATCATGCAGATGCGTGAATTTCAGCGAGGAGCAGCGCAATCGTGATCGCGCCGCGCCGCCCAATGCTTCTCGTCGACGACGACGAGTCGAGCCGGGCACTGCTCAGACACCGCCTTGAAGGCGCCGGCTACGAAGTGACAGGAGCTTCGGGGCACGAGGCACTTGCCTACCTCGATAGCCACGACGTTTCGATCGTCCTGCTCGACGCGCAGATGCCACAGGCGGGCGGGCTCGAGGTGCTCAGGGCCATTCGAGGCAGGTGGACGGACGCCGAACTGCCCGTCTTGCTGGTGACCACGGAGGGTCGAGCCCAGGATGTCGCCAGCGCGCTCGAACTCGGCGCGAACGACTACATCACCACGGCTGTCGACTTTCACATTGCGCTTGCTCGCATTCGGACGCAGCTTGCACGCAAGGATGCCGAAGAGCGCCTGCACTCGAGCGAAGAACGTTACAAGCTGGCAGCCGATGGCGCCAATGACGGCATCTGGGACTGGAACCTGAAGACCGACCAGCTGTACTACTCGACGCGCTGGAAGGCCATCGTTGGCTGCTCCGATGAGGAGGTCGGAACAGGGCCCGACGAGTGGTTTGGACGCGTGCACCCCGAAGATTTGCCGCGCCTGCATCACGACCTGGACGAACACCTGGACGGGCGTTCGCACCACTTCGAGGTCGAGCACCGGATTCGACACAAGTCCGGGGCTTTTCGCTGGGTGCTGACGCGTGGCCTCGCGGTTCGCGACACTCACGGACGCCCGATTCGCATGGCGGGCTCTCAGGCGGACGTCACCGACGGCAAGATTGTCGACGCGCTCACCGGACTCCCGAATCGTGTTCTCCTCGTGGATCGCCTCGACCGGATGCTGAGCGGTCGGCGCCGGCAGGAAGGCCGGCATCTGGCCGTGCTCTTCCTCGACCTCGACGGCTTCAAGATGGTCAACGACGGCATGGGTCACTTCTATGGTGACGAACTGCTCCAGGCCGTTGCTGTGAGGCTGCGGCAGAGCCTCCGGCTGAGCGACACCATCGCACGACTGGCGGACGATGTGGCGCCGGTGGGAATAGCGTCGGGAATAGCGGCGGGGCTGGCGTCCGAGCATACAATCGCGCGACTTGGCGGCGACGAGTTCGTGGTGCTGCTGCACGAAGTGCGTGACGTCGTCGACGCCACGAATATCGCGGACCGGATCCACAAGGCACTCTCGGCGCCCTTCGATGTTGGCGGGCGTGAGCTCTTCACGAATGCCAGCATTGGCATCGCCCTGGAGTCGCCTGCGTACCACCGCGCTGAAGAACTCCTGCGAGATGCGGACACCGCAATGTACCGCGCGAAGGCGCTCGGAAAGGGACGTTCCGAGGTCTTCGATGCGGAGATGCGCGAGCAGGTGATCGAACGAAGGCACCTCGACAAGGCGCTGCGTCTGGCTGTGGAGCGACGCGAGTTCGTGCCCTTCTTCCAGCCAATTGTCGATCTGTCGACAGGCAAGCTCTCCGGCTTCGAGTCGCTGATTCGGTGGCGGCGCCCTGGACACGGCATTGTCGGCCCCGGCGACTTCGTGCCGCTTCTTCTCGAGAATCGGCTCATCGTGCCGGTGGGGCGGCGCTTCTTCGGCGATGTGTGTCAGCTGTTGCGGGGATGGCAGGAGGCTCATCCTTCGAGAGCCGACTTGCGGATCAACATCAACTTCGCCGGGCCGCAGTTCAACGAGGTCGATCTCCTCGATCGACTGATCGAGATGCTGGATAACACCGGGCTGAGCCCCGCGAGCCTGGTGGTCGAAGTCACCGAGTCGACGGTGATTGCCGACTTCCATCACGCGGGTGAAGTCCTCAACCGCATTCGGGATGCCGGTTTCCTCATCGTGCTCGACGACTTCGGGACGGGATACTCGTCACTGTCGTGTCTCGAGCACCTTCCCATCTGCGGCATCAAGCTCGATAGCTCTTTCATTGCCCGGCAGAGTCGTAATCCGGTGATCATGAAGGCGGTTGTCAGCCTGGCCCAGCAACTGGGGCTCACGGTCACCGCTGAAGGCATCGAGACCGCCGAGCAGTGCGAGCTGATGCGGCGTCTCGGGTGTGGTTTCGCTCAGGGTTACTTGTTCGGTCGCCCGGAACCCGCTGAATCTGCCGGTGAACTGATTGAACGCAACCCCGAGTGGTTCGCGTGTGACAGCGCCCGCACGCCTCAGCTGCCGACCCCAGCGCCCATTGTCGTGACCGTTTAGCCCAACGTTTTCCTCCCGGTCACACCCCTGACCGGCGACACACAACGACCAAGTGCGGTAACCTCATTCGGTCGCCGCTCTTTGCTGCGCCGGACCGCGCCTCGAGCCACGCGTCTCGAGTGCGTCCTTCCGGAACGAGCCAGGTCTGCTGGTCGTCTTATCTCTTGAACGCATTTCCTGAAGAGCGCTGCACAGCCCTTGGTCCCCTTTTCAACCTGATGCCCACCCTCAAAGACGAACTCGCTGCGCTCAAGATCGAGCGTCCCCGGGAGCGACAGGCGCGTCCCTGGATCAAGTGGCTTGTGTTGCTGGTCCTGCTCGGCGTGGCTGGCGTTGCCGGTTGGCGCTACGCGAACCGACCGCGTCCAACCATCGTCGAAACGGCCGCCGTCACACAGCGCGCCGTTGGCGCGCAGGCCGCGGTGCTGAACGCCTCCGGTTATGTCACCGCTCGCCGCCGCGCCACGGTGTCGTCGAAGATTACGGGCAAGGTGGTCGAGGTGAATGTGGAAGAGGGCATGACCATTCGCGAAGGTCAGGTGCTCGCACGCCTCGACGACGCTCAGGTCAAGGCGACGCTGGCCCTTGCTGAGGCGCAGGCCGAATCCGCTCGACGCAACGTGACTGAAAGTGAAGTGCGGCTGGCTGAGGCACGCCTCGCGCTCGATCGAGCGCAGCGACTGGCGGCCGATCGGCTGAACACGGCGGCAGATCTCGACACCGCTCGGGCGCAGGTGGACTCGTTCAGTGCACGCGTCGACGCCTCGCGCGAGCAGGTGCGCGTCGCGGAACGCCAGATCGATGTCGAGCGCGCGAATCTGGACAACACGATCGTGCGGGCACCGTTTGCGGGTGTGGCGGTGTCGAAGGATGCGCAGCCCGGCGAGATGGTGTCGCCCAATTCCGCAGGCGGCGGCTTCACACGCACCGGCATTTGCACGCTGGTCGACATGCGGTCGCTCGAGATCGAAGTGGACGTGAACGAGAACTACATCAATCGTGTCGAGACGGGCCAACCGGTGACGGCCGTCTTGAACGCCTATCCTGATTGGCAGATTCCGACCCACGTCATCACGACCGTGCCCAAGGCCGATCGTCAGAAGGCCACGGTGCTCGTGCGCATCGGCTTCGAGGCGCTCGATCCGCGCATCCTGCCGGACATGGGCGTGAAGGTCACTTTCATGAAGCAGGCTGCCGCCCAGGCTGACGCAAGCACACGTCCGGTCGTGCTCGTGCCGAAGAGCGCGCTCCGCACCGACAACAATCAGACCTACGTATTCGTCGTCACCGCAGGCGTGGTCGACCGGCGGGCCGTGAAGACGGGCGGAGTCGACGGTGACCGGCTCGAAGTTGTGGCCGGGCTGTCTGGTGGAGAGCGTGTGATCTTGTCACCCGGGCCTACGCTTGTGCCTGGCGCCCTGGTCGTCACGAAGTAGGGAGAGCAGTCACCGATGACCCCTGAGCCGCTGGTCAAGATTCGCGACGTCCACAAGTACTACACGCGGGGAACCGAGCGCACCGATGTGCTCAAGGGTGTGAGCCTGGAGATTCCTCGTGGCGATTTCCTCGCCCTCATGGGACCGTCCGGTTCCGGCAAGACGACGTTGCTCAACATGCTGGGCGGCATCGACGCTCCGACGCAGGGGTTGATCGAGGTCGACGGCGTGTCGATTGGCAACCTGTCCGGCAGCGCGCTTTCCAGGTGGCGCGCGACACACGTGGGGTTTGTCTTCCAGTTGTACAACCTGCTGCCGGCGCTCACAGCGGCGCGCAATGTGGAACTGCCGCTGCTGCTGACGAAGTTGTCGCGCTCTGAACGTCGTGCGCGTGCAAGCCTGGCATTGAAGGTTGTCGGCCTGGCGGACCGAGCGAGTCACTACCCGCGTCAGCTGTCAGGCGGTCAGGAGCAACGCGTCGGCATCGCGCGTGCGATCGTCACCGACCCGACGCTGTTGCTCTGCGACGAACCGACCGGCGACCTGGATCGCAAGGCCGGCGACGAAATCCTCGAGCTCCTGCAGGCGCTGAACACTGATTACGGCAAGACCATTGTGATGGTCACACACGATCCTCGCGCGGCCGAGCGGGCGACCCGCACCTTGCATCTGGACAAAGGCGTCCTCGTCGAGGCGGTCGTCGCGTGAAGTTCCTGCCGCTCGTCTGGAAGAACATCTGGCGCCGAAAGCTGAGGACGACCTTCACGCTGCTGTCGATCTTCATTGCGTTTCTGCTCTTCGGCATCCTGATGACCATCCGGAACTCGTTTGCCATGGGCGTCGAGATTGCGGGCCTCGATCGGCTGGTGCTGATCAACAAGGTCAGTCTGATCATGCCGTTGCCATATTCCTATCAAGCCCGGCTCCAGTCCGTGCCTGGCGTTGAACTGGTGACGCACAGCTCGTGGTTCAACGGCATCTATCAGGATCCCGCGAACTTCTTCGCGAACATCGCGGTCGACCCCGAGCCGTACTTGAAGGTGTATCCCGAGTTCAGGGTGCCGCCGGACCAGGTGAACGCC
>JBEBGB010000829.1:0-2380 GCA_040081675.1 Vicinamibacterales bacterium | reverse complement strand
GATACGGCATCGCTGACACCGCGGACATGCTGATACACCTCTTCGATGCCCCAGAAACATCCGCCTGCGATGACGACGCTGACGCTGCTCGAGTTGCTGGTCAGCGCATCGTCCACCTGGGGATCGGGCAGGGCCACGGCGGCAGGCGCGGCCCTCAACATCACCACAGCGACCAGCGCAATCACAGATCCGACCGCCGCCGAGAGTCGCAACGAGGTCATGGTCTCACTCCTGGTCAGGCGAAAAGGCGATCGTCGCACACTCCACCTCAAACGGACACCGCTTGTCGCCGTACGAGCAAAACACGCAGCAGTCGCCGTCCTTCGGCTTGACGACGGCGTGACACGCGACGCACTCCCAGAAGAATACACAGCGGTCCATGGGCATCGTTTCGGTAGCGGCGTGTCCGCACTCGGGGCACGTCACACGCACGTTCACGTCAGCCATTGGTCACGCTGAGGAACGCGGTCCACGAAGGCGTGTAACCTTTTCGTCGGAGCCTCTTGCCATCTCTGAACTCCGCGACGAAGCGATAGGGCTCATCTGAGGAGCTATTGTCGAACAGCAGCGCGGCGTCGACGAACCTGAGGGCCCGGCTCAGATTGTTGAACGTCCGGGGGAATCGCGACTCGATCTTGTCGTCGGGTACGTCGTGCCCACCAGCCTCGACCCGCTCCATCACGCGTCCACGAGACAGGTCGGCGCTTTCAAGGCTGGTCATCAGCGTGGGCGAGACCGAGACGGAGGCGCGGGAACGAAGAGTCGGTTCGCAAACTTCCCGAGCGTGCGCGTGCCGTCAGGCTCGATCCGCTCGGTCAGTCCTGAACCCGCGGGATCAATCTGGTACACGGTCCGGCCAGCGCGCACCCTGCGTGCGAGTGAGCGTCGATCCGTCTCGTTGACGACTTGCTCGAGTGCTCCCTGAATGGCGCGGTGGGTAGTAGCGGTCAGTGTGGCACTTGGGGGAGACCGCTTGAGTGCCTGGACTTCCTTGTGCCCGAGTACTGCCTCGACTGAGCGCCCGATCCTCGCCCAATGCTCGATCTGACCGGTGATCGAGCGATCTGTAGTGGCCGCTTCGGCGCGAGCAGATTCGACGAGTGCATCAGACAGCTTGACCGGCATTCCCATGATCGCTCCAGCGGTAGCATTTTACTACCTTAGCGTCATCGGCCCAAGGTAATCCCGGGTCGCCGGGGGCGGACCCAAACGCCTCCGTGGGACAAAGACGTCGTATAGCAGTCTATGTACGCTCCAGGTGAATGGCGACGAACAAGACGCGATGCGGGCAAGAGCTCGCGTGCCCGATGATCCGCGGCGGAACGACGCGGTTCACATGTCGCGCATCAAAAGGGATGACACCAAGCGGGAAATCTCACTCCGCAGCGCGCTATGGCGCCGAGGTTTGCGCTTCCGGAAGCACAGACGATAGCCCGCTGTCTGGCTATTCGGACAGAAGCGGTTCGTACGGCTCGTCAGCAACCGGCGCAAGCTCGCGCTTGCGATCGATCAACCGCGCACACGCGTTCCACCGAAGCCTGGCGTCGTCGTTGTTGGGAGGGCGAATCGCATCCGCTTCTTCGAAGCAGGTCATGGCATTGCGCAGCCACTCGTACGCGCGCGACCCGCCACGCGGCGTTCCTTGCGCCAGCAGCGCCTTGGCCCGGCGTTCGTGCACGATGCCCTTGTAGTAGGCCCGCTCGTATGCATCGTGCAGATTCGCGACGGTGGCCAACGCCTCGTGGACCGACGAGGGATCGGTCGCGAACTGATCGGTCAGGGCCAGGATCATCGTCGCCACCGCTTCCTGGTTGTCAGGTTCGGCGGCGAGCACGTCGAGACAAATGCTTTGCGCCTCGCTCGGCTCGTTCAGCAGGCGATAGCGTTCGGCCTTGGCAAGCGCTCGGGGCACGGCTTCCGGCGACAGCGACTTCAGCTCGAACATGATCAACCTCCGCGCAGCATTCGGAACATCTTCGCGACCGGGTCGTACAGCCGATCGACGACGCGCTCCTTGAGCGGAATGAGCGCGTTGTCGGTAATGGTAATGCCTTCCGGGCAGACTTTCGTGCAGCACTTGGTGATGTTGCAGTAGCCGAGCCCGTGCTTCTCTTTCAGGTCGACGACGCGGTCTTCTACGTCGAGCGGCTGCATCTCGAGCGCCGCCGCGTAGACACCGTGGCGCGGACCGACGAAGCTGTCGAACATGCGGTGATCGCGCAGCACGTGACAGACGTCCTGACACAGGAAGCACTCGATGCACTTCCGGAACTCCTGCACGCGTTCGACGTCCGCCTGCTGCATCCGCCACGTGCCGTCGGCCGCATCAGGCGGCCTGGGCTTGAACTTGCGGATGCTCTGCTTCGCCTTGTAGTTCCAC
>JBEBGB010000170.1:0-9213 GCA_040081675.1 Vicinamibacterales bacterium | reverse complement strand
CCTCAAATCGTCCCCCCCATTCCTCCAGCTTCGCCAGACGATCGTCCTCGGACGAGACGCTCACGCGGGGAACGCCGCAACGGCGACCGCGTCCGCATCGGTGGAGATGTGACGGTTGAGGAGGGAGAGGTTATCGACGGTGATGTCGTGGCAGTGGGTGGGAAGGTGCGCGTCGACGGCGAGGTCAGGGGCGACGTGGTGGCGGTCGGCGGCGGTGTCACGCTCGGACCGCGCGCGGTCGTGGAAGACAACGTCACGGCCGTCGGCGGTTCGCTGCAGCGGGATCCGGGTGCGCAGGTCAACGGCAAGGCGCAGGAGATCGATCTTGGCGCGTTCAACTTCGAGGGTTGGACCTGGCGTCGCAACCCCGTTGGGGTCTGGTGGGGTTCGATGCTCGGGTCGGCTTTCGCCGTTGTCGGCACGCTCGTGCGAGTGGCTGTGTTGTGTCTCTTCGCGGCGCTGGTCGTGCTGTTCGGGCGTCAGTACATGGAACGCGCGGCAACGATTGCGACGACCGATTTCCTGAAAGCTGGCGCCGTCGGCCTTGCGGCGGAAATCATGTTCGCTCCACTGTTGCTGATTACCATCGTGGTGCTGGCCATTACCATCATCGGCATTCCGATCCTGTTCCTGGCCCTGCCGTTCGTGGTGCTCGGCCTGGCAGTGGCCTTCCTCATCGGCTTCTCGGCCGTCGCGAATCGCCTCGGTGCGCTGGTTCTCCAGCGGCTCGGACGCGACGCGACGGATCCTTACACCGCGACCGTCGTCGGCGTGCTGGTGATCATGGCGCCTGTGGTGTTGTCGCGGGTGGTTGGTCTCGCCGGCGGATTGGCATTCCCGCTCGCGATGATCCTGGGCATAGCGGGATTCTTGATGGAATACGTGGCGTGGACCGTGGGGTTGGGAGCGATGGCGCTGATGCGCATCCGACGGCAGAGTGACGGCCGGACCGGAGTTTCCGGCCCGACCGACGAAATGGCTACTTCTTTGCCATCCGCATAGGGGTCTTGAGTTCGCCGAGTTTGGCGGCCATGTCCTCTGCAGATGTGGCGAGACGAGTCGCGACGTCCTTGTCGATGGCCTGAATGCGGCCATCCTTGCCGATGTAGAACGTCCAACGATTGGCGAAGCCGCGTTCAGCCAATACGCCGTACGCCTTGGCGGTTTCCTTGGTCGGGTCGCTCAGCAGCGGGAAGTCGGCCTTGTGGGCTTCAGCGAACGCCTTGTTGCCCTGCGCCCCGTCGAGCGAATCGACGCTCGCCATGAAGTAGGTCGCGTCGTACTTCTTGATGAGATCGCCATGTTCCGCCAGCGATTTGCACTCGATCGTGCAGCCCTGGGTGAACGCCTTCGGGAACCACGCCAGCACGATTGCCTGCTTGCCCTTGAAGTCGGCGAGCTTATAGGTCTTACCGTCGGTTGCCTGCAACGTGAAGTCGGGCGCCGGATCTCCAACCTTCAAATCCGCCGCCATTGCCGGCGCAGCCGCCAGGCCCGCCGCCACTACCATCGCAAATACCAGTGCTTTCATTACTCCTCCTGAAGACCAGATCTTACATCTGCGGGTGTCAAGACGCCGTGGGCGTTCCGAGAGATCCGGCTTCCCAGGCTTTTGAGCGCTCGACCGCAGCGGACCAACGCTCACGCAGTGCCTGTGCGGCCGTGCGTGACATCTGTGGTTCGAAGCGGCGATCCACTTGCCACTGACCGACGAGGTCGTCGGCCGAGGTCCAGAACCCGACGCCAAGCCCGGCCAGATACGCCGCGCCGAGCGCAGTGGTCTCGGTGACAGCGGGGCGAACCACAGGCACGCCGAGCAGGTCCGCCTGAATCTGCATGAGCGTGTTGTTGGTCGCCGCTCCGCCGTCGACGCGCAGCTCAGTTGCCGCAATGCCGCAATCGGCGCCCATGGCATCGAGCAGGTCGGCGACCTGGAATGCAATGCTCTCGAGTGCCGCGCGCGCGATGTGCCCTGAGGTGCTCCCTCGTGTCAGTCCAACCATGGTTCCCCGAGCGAAGGGATCCCAGTGCGGTGCACCGAGACCCGCGAACGCCGGCACGAGGTAGACGCCGCCGTTGTCGGGTACCGAGAGTGCGAGCGACTCGACTTCCGCCGCCGTGCGGATGAGGCCCAGACCGTCGCGAAGCCACTGCACGACTGCGCCGCCGATGAACACGCTGCCCTCGAGCGCGTACTCCGTGCGTCCGCCGATCTGCCAGGCCACGGTCGTCACCAGATTGTTGTGTGACGCGGTCGGTGTGGTGCCGACGTTTTGCAGGAGGAAACAGCCCGTGCCGTACGTGTTCTTCGACATGCCTGGCCGGCTGCACATCTGGCCAAAGAGCGCCGACTGCTGATCCCCGGCGACACCGGCGATCGGCACCTGCCCAAGGCCTAGAGACGTCGACGTCAAGCCGTACAGCCCGCTCGACGCGCGAACGGCGGGCAGCATGGATGAGGGCACGCCGAACAGCGCCAGCAGTTCCTGGTCCCAGGCGAGCGTGTGGATGTTGAACAGCATGGTGCGCGAAGCGTTGGTCACGTCGGTGACGTGCTCGGCGCCGCCGGTCAGCTTCCAGATGAGCCACGTGTCAACCGTTCCGAACGCCAGTTGTCCGGCGCTGGCCTTGTCGCGCGCGCCCGGGGTGTTGTCGAGAATCCAGCGGACCTTGCTCGCCGAGAAGTACGCGTCGATGAGCAGACCCGTCTTCTGCTGCACCATGGGTCCCACGCCGTCGGCCTTCAGCTGTTCGCAGAAATCCGCCGTTCGCCGGTCCTGCCAGACAATCGCATTGTGAATGGGTTCTCCCGTCTGCCGGTCCCACACAATCGTCGTCTCGCGTTGATTGGTGATGCCGAGGGCGGCAATGTCGCGAGCGCTCAACTTCGCGCGACCAAGCGCCTCGATTGCCACGCCCATCTGCGAGGCCCAGATTTCATCGGGGTCGTGCTCCACCCAGCCGGCGCGCGGAAAAATCTGCTGGAACTCCTTCTGGGCGACCGACTGGATGCTGCCGTCTGCGGCAAAGACAATCGCTCGAGAGCTGGTCGTGCCTTGATCAAGGGCGAGGATGTAGGGCATGGCCGAAGAGTCTACAATGAGCTTCCTTTTTGGACGGATGAGGAGGCTGGAATGGCACGTGGAGTGGGCCGCGAGATGCTCGCGGAGTTCCTGGGCACGTTCGTGTTGCTGATGTTCGGGCTCGGCGTCGTGGCGCAAACAGTGCTCAGCAAGCAGACGGCCGGCTCCATGCTATCCATCAACATCAGCTGGGGCATTGGCGTGATGATGGGCTGCTACGTCGCCGCGGGCGTCACGGGCGCGCATCTCAATCCCGCCGTGAGCATTGCGCTCGCCGTGCACCGGCGCTTTCCGTGGGCGAAGGTCGGACCCTACATCGTGGCGCAGATGCTCGGCGCGTTGACAGCATCGGCCGTCGTGTTCCTGTCCTATCACGATTCGCTCGCAGCCTTTGACGGCGGCGTTCGGCACGTCACTGGCGAACTCGGGACAGCAGGCATCTTCGCGACCTATCCGCAGGCGTTCATCAGCACGGCGATCGGCTTTCTCAACGAAGCCGTGGGTGCTGCGCTCTTGATGGGAGTCATTCTCGGCATCACCGACACGCGCAACTCGCCGGCTCCGGCGGGACTGACTCCTGTCATCGTGGGACTGCTCGTGGTGGCCATCGGCGCGGCTTTCGGATGGAACACGGGCTATGCGATCAATCCGGCGCGCGACTTCGGTCCACGCCTGTTCACCGCCGTGGCCGGGTGGGGCGGCGAGGTCTTCAGCGCCGCGAATGGTTGGTGGTGGGTGCCGATTGTCGCGCCTTGTGTCGGCGCGGTGGGCGGCGGGTGGATGTACGACCTGTGTGTCGGGCACCGGTTTCCGGATCGCGTTGACGTTGGGAACTAGCGCAATTTCAGATCACAAGGAGCGCGCGTGAGCCAGATAGCCTTTCTCGGCACCGGATTGCTCGGAAGCGGAATGATCGAGTCGATGTTGCGCCGCGGTCTCGCGGTGCGCGTCTGGAACCGGACGGTGTCGAAGGCGCGGGTGCTCGAGGCGTATGGAGCGACAGTGGCCGACACGCCGGAAGCCGCAGTGGCCGGCGCCGACGAAGTCCACATCATCCTCTCAGACGATGCGGCGGTCGATGCGCTGCTGGACCGGATTGCCGAACACGTCGGGCCTTCGGCCATCGTCATCGATCACACGACCGCGTCGCCAGTCGGCACGAAGGCTCGGCTTCAGCGGGCTGCGGCGCGAGGACTCCGGTTCCTGCACGCGCCGGTCTTCATGGGGCCTTCGATGGCGAAAGAGTCCAAGGGCGTGATGATGGTCTCGGGACCAGCGTCGCTGTTCGCCGAGGTTCAGGCGTCGCTTGCTGGCATGGCCGCCGACCTCTGGTATCTGGGCGAGCGCGAGGATCTTGCTGCTGCGCTGAAGATCTTCGGCAACTCGATGCTCTTCCAGATGACCGCGGGCATTGCCGATGTTCTGGCGATGGCAAGGAACCTGGGCATTGCGCCGTCGGAGGCGATTGGTGTCTTCGACCGCTTCAACGTCGGTTCCGCCATTGCCGCGCGTGGGAAGAAGATCGCCAACGGCGACTTCAGTGCCAGCTTCGAGCTGACCATGGCGCGCAAGGACATGCGACTCATGCTCGAAGCCGCCGGCGTCGAGCCGCTGGTCACGCTCCCGGCCATCGCCGCGCGGATGGACGAAGCCATCGCGCAGGGGCGCGGGAAGGACGATCTCGGCGCCATTGCGGCTGCCTCGTCTCCGATGAAGGGGTAAACGCGAGCCTCGGGTTTGCCTGGTTGCGCTGCTTCACCACGTGACCAGGCAGCTTTGTCGCGGCCCAGAGCCCGAAGCCCAGAGCCTAGAGCCAACCGATTCAGTGCGTGAGCGCGTAGATCACGGCATTCACGCCAATGGCGTAGCCGCGCGGCGAGAAGAGATCGAAGTACTGTCGATTCTCGCCTTCGCGTTCCCACGTGTCCGCAACGTCCGTGTTGTGCGTCATGTAGATCATGAGCCGGCCGCTGCGATCCTGAATGCCGCGGTAGTGCACCTGCGCGCTGTCCTGCCCGCGCTCCGACGTCGAGCCGCCGCTGCCGCCCCAGAAATTGATGGACGACACCTGCAGGTACTCGCGCACGTCGTATAGCGAGTGCATGATCGGGTGGTCGAGCGAAATGTCGATGATCGGGAATTTCTCCGGAGGCAGCACGCGGCTGATCTCCTGCACCCAGTGGTCCCAGGCAAAGCTGCCCCAGAAATCGTCCACCCAGAGAAAGCCGCCTTTCTCGAAGTAGGCGCGAAGCGCCCGCACTTCAGTGTCGCTGAAGTCCGCCGTGCCCACGTCCTCCATGAACAGGATCGGACACTTGTAGAGCAGCGGATCGGTGAGCGAGACCACCGCGAAGTTGGGCTGGCGGTTCTGATCCATCTTCACGTGGATGCGCGTCAGCTCCGCAAGCCGCACTGAGAAGTTGTTGTCTGCGCCAGGGTAGTCGGTGCTCCAGCCCTGTCCGCCCGGCTCACGATAGCGGCCACTGTAGAAGCCGCGGCAATAGAGAAACGACCCGTCGAAGTCGGATTCCTTGGCCCACTTCGGCGGCTCGCGATAGAACCGCCCGCCACCGACCCAGATGCGCTGGGCGAACGCGGCAGACGCCACGACGACGACCGCTGCGACGGTGAAGATCGCAGCCTGAACGCGTCGCCTCATCGCCCAGCTCCGGGAGTCTCTCGACGTGCGCGCGGGGCTGCCGGCATGGTGCCCAGTATGGGGAGAGCGAGGCTGCCGATCAAGAGTGAAACATCCGGATCTGCAGACGTGGCCTCGGTGTAGTCTGTACGCCATGCGTCGCCGTCCATTGCTGGTCGCCTGTCTCCTGGTTGGGTACGGCGTGATCACCAACGCCCAGCGGACACCGCCGATCGACGTGACGCTGCTCCTCTCGCGTCTTGCCGACGCCGTGGTGGCGTACTACAGCCGCGCCCAGAGCATCATGTGGGACGAGATCGAGTCGCAGCAGCAGCTCACCAACGGGATGCCCAACAATGCTCCAATGCGGACCGTACAGTCCGAACTGCGGCTGTCCTGGGAGCCGACGGAGAACGGCAGCCAGCCGGAGGCCAATGTGTTGCGCAGACTCGTTCGCGTGAACAATCGACCACCCCGCGACAAGGACAAAAACACTTGTCTGGACCCCACAGCGGAGTCGCAGGACGTCCTGTCGATGTTCCTGCCAGACAACCAGCGTGACTACGTGTTCGTGGCAGCCGGCACCGGCAAGGTGGATGGGCGACAAGCGGTGATGCTCGACTATCGCCCACGCACAATGGGCAAGCCCTCCATTGCCTGGAAGGCGGGCAAGGACGATTGCGTTACCTGGTCGTTAGCCGGTCACACACGTGGACGCGTATGGATCGATCCAGAGACCGCTGAAGCGTTGCGTCTCGAGGAGCATCTCGTCGGCCTGCTCGACTTCGATGTTCCCCCACACGCGAAGCGACTCAATCAGTTTGAACGCCTCACCATCGAACGATTCGACGTCGCGATCAAGTTTCGTCGCTTCGCATTCACCGACCCTGACGAGTCCCTGCTGCTCCCGGCCAGTCACGAGTTGATATCTATCGTCCGCAGCTCGACATTCGCGAGTGTCCGCGTCAGGCAAGAATTCAAGAACTACCGCCGGTTCATGACCGGCATCCGCATCGTGCAGTAGGCCAGATCGTCAGAAGACAAATCGCAAGCCCGCCCCGACCTGCGCACCACCGGCGCGTGTCTTGGCCGTCGATCCGTTGACTGGGATCTTGGCCAGACCATAGCTGTATCGGCCAAGCACCTGAAACGAGACCTTCCGCGTCATCGGCTTCGCGAAGTCCACCTGCACGTGCGCACCGAAGGCCGCTTTCGAATGGCGGGCGAACGTCGCACCAGTGAAGGTGACCGAGTCGTAGGGGTACACCTCGTCGTACTGCAGCGTGTCGAGCAGTTCCTGATTGACGAGAAACACGGATGGGCCTCCGCCTGCCGTCAACTGGTAGGTCGCGCTCCGGTGCAGGATTTTTGCGAACCCGAGATGGAAAGCTGTCTCCGCGCGTCGAGCCTCGGCCTCGCCCGTGAGCGATCGTGGAGTCGCGTAGAAGATGGGATGCGGAAGCTGGGCCGAGATGCGTGCACTGTCACGTCCCACCACCTGTACCAGCGTGCCTGTCACGATGAGACTTCTGCGCACTTCCTGACCGATGGCAAACTCGAACCCTGGGCGCCGCGACACGTTGTACGCAGTGGAGCGTGTCTCGGTTTCGAGCAGTGTCGCCACGGAATCGTCGTTGCTGAAATCAAGCGAAGCCGCCCGTCCGACGACGCCCAGATAGAGGAACGGTGGCGGTTTCGGCACCCGTCGTCTGTTGGCCGAGGGTGTTTGCGGAGGCCGTCGCTGCGCCGCCGCTCCGGGGGCGTTCGGTGGCGTGCCGGTCGTTGATTCAGTCTGCTGCTCGAGGATGTAGCCTCGCTGCCGCGGGTCGGACGGCAGCACGACGAAGAGCCATCGGCCCTCGCGGCTCAGCACTTCGAGCACGTCACCACGTCTGACGATGCCGACGACCCCGGCCGTGCCTGTGGTGTTACCCCACACGTTGGCGCGATCGACGGTGACCTTCACGCTTTCGGCGAAAGCGGCGGTCGATACGAGCAGGATGAGCAACGCAAGCGCCGCACGGCGTACGAGTCCGGTCCGCGAAGACGGCGAGGTCATCAGTTCACACCCACGGCTGTCCACGCGTCACGAACCGCGGCGTACGCGGCGCTTGTCGTGCCGTAGAGGTCTTGTGCGGCCTGCAGGGTGACCGTTCGCGCCAGGGCAAAGGTGGCGTTCGACGGCATCAGCTGCGCGAAGGCGCGGTAGAACACCCGCTCCATCTGCAATCGATTTGCGGAACCGACGCCGGTGACGCGTAGGCCCGACGTCGCATTGGTGCCGCCCTCGACTGCGAGATAGAACGCGTGCCCGGGGATCGTCGAGTTCGTGTGAACGCCGCCGTTGTCGGCCGTACCGATGTACCGCTTGCCGTAGTGGTCTGGATCGCCGAAGGCGCTCGGATTTGCGAGAGAGCGGATACCGTCCACCGTGCCCGGCCTTCCGGCTGTGAACACGTCTTCGCCGATCAAGTAGTCGGCCTTCTGTCGACCCGAGCCGGGCGGTTGATAGAAGAACTCGACGCTCGTGCTCATGATGTCTGAGAACGCTTCGTTGAGCGCTCCCGACTCGTTGACATAGTCCAGGTTGGACGTGAACTCCGTGACGCCGTGCGACAACTCGTGTGCGACGACGTCGAGTCCTGCAGAGAAATAGTTGATCTGCTGGCCGTTGAGCGTGCACTCGCAGCCTTCGCCGTAGACCATGATGCCGTCGCCCGCGTAGAACGCGTTGGCCCAGTAGGTGAGGTCCGTGGCGGTGAAGATGTCGGCGCGCTTCACCAGATGCACGAGGTTGCGCATCGGAATATTGGCGTTGTCGAGGCCCTTCCTGCCAAAGCGCTTGAAGTAGTAGTCGTAGGTGTAACTCGAGTAGACGTGGGCATCGACGACCGCGCCGTCACTCCAGTCGTTGCTGGCCGTCGTCGACGCGTAATCGCTCGAGACCAGGTTCACGAGGCCATTCAGGTAGTTGTTCGTGCGTGTCGTATTGGCGCGCATGTCGTAGGTCTCGATGACAGGCGGCCGGATGGTGTCGAAGGCCACGAACCCGCCACTGAGCTTCTGCGTGCTGATCTTCTTGTCATCGCCGAAGACGCCCTTGCCGTGGCCCACATAGGCATCCGACGGTAACTGCGTCTCGGTGATGTTGTCTTGCCGGACAATGTCGCCGTTCTTCGCATCGACAAAGATGCGGAACCGTCCAGCCATGGTGAACACCTGGCCGACCCACACAAGCCTGAACGCGTCGTTCTCTGGTAGAAGGACCAGTTCGGGCTGGTGTGCGGGGCCGATGTCCGCGCCGCCAGCTGCCTCGATCGTCCCGGTCGCGGCGTCCTGAGAGATTGCCGGTGTCACATCAACGTCAGTCGCGCTCTGCAGGACACCAAAGACTGACACCGCCGATGCCCCCGAGAGCTGACGGCTGACGCTGGCTCCCCAGATGCGCACACCGTTCGCATATTGATCCAGTTGCTGCATCGTTCGCCCGGG
>JBEBGB010000828.1:0-2382 GCA_040081675.1 Vicinamibacterales bacterium | reverse complement strand
CCTTGGTCTCTGCGTGCGCCAGCGGAGGGAGCGTCGGCCGTGGATCGACGACTCCCGCGCCCACCGTACCGGCAGTGCAAGCGTCGGTGGAGGCAGCTCCGATCGACGGGCAGGTCCTGTACGACCAGGGCCTTGTCTACGCGTCACAGGGCGACTACGCGGCCGCCGCGCGTGCCTTCGACGCGTGTATCGAAGCCAATCCGCGGTTCGCCTATGCGTACTATCAGGCGGGACTCGCCTACGACAAACTGACTCGTCCAGACTTGACGGCGATCAGGTTCGAAACATTCCTCCGCCTCGCGCCTGACGCGCCTGAGCGGCCGCAGGTCGAGTCGATTCTGCGCACGATGCGCGGCCGGTAACCAGCCGGGCAGAACCCTGAGCCCCTCGCCCTCGGGTGATCAGTCGCTCGCCTGTTGGTCGATGTGCTTCGCCGCTGCGGCCCCCTGCCCGAGCGCGGTGGCGACGCACGGCTGTTGCGCGTTCGTCACGTCACCGATCGCGTAGACGCCAGGGTGCGCGGTCCGTTGATCACGATCGACGGTGACGTAACCCGCGGGCCCGAGCGTGATCGCCACGTCGACGAGGGTCTCGCGCAGGAACTCGGTGTTCGGGTCGTAGCCCAGCATCGCGAGGAAGTAGTCGAAGCCGATCGCCTCACCGTCGACGCCCACCGCCACCTCGGTCGCGGAGGCCGACAGCACCTCGAGCTGCGCGTAGGTGCGCAGCTCGATCGACGGGCTGCGCGCGGCGAGCGCGAGGAAGCGCGCGCGCGCTCTGGGCTTGCTGCGCAAGAATACCGTGACGCGATTGCCGCGCTCAGCGAGATACACGGCGTGATCGATGCCGTTGTCGCCGCCGCCGAGGATGGCTACACGTTGCCCGAAGATCAGGTCTCTGATCGCGAGCCCCGTCGGGCCGACGACGAGGCGCGTGGTCTGCGCCCTCAGCCTCTCGATCATCGGCAGAGTGCGCGGGCGCGTACCGGTGGCGACAACGATGGCGTTCGCCGTCAGCGACAGCTCTCCCTCGCCCTTGCGCGTGCCGGTCACGGCGAAGCCGCCGGTGCCGTTGGCCACGATCCGACTGACGGTGCAGTCGACGATGCTCGGCACGCCCTCGACCTCCATGTGCCGGGCGAACTGTCCGGCGACGTCGGTGCCGCGCTGCCCAATCGCGCCAAGCAGCCAGCGGTTGTGATGGGGATTGAGCCGCTGCAGGCCGCCGAGCTTCGCCTCTCGTTCGAGGATGAAACACTCGTGCCCGAAGACCTTGAGCCAGAGCGCGCACGACATTCCGGCGGGCCCGCCGCCGATGATGACAATCCTCATGACGGCTCATCCTCACCGCGATAGACGCAGCCCGTCATGCAGGTCTCCTTCACTTCGACCTCGCTCGGCAGCGGGACGGCGGGCCGCACTGGCACCAGACCCACCTCGCGAGCATTTCGCTCGTCGGGTTCTCGAGGCCTGGCACGTCGTTCAGGTAGTTGTGATCGAGCACCGCCTCGAGCGGTTGCCATGCCGCTGTAATGCCGGCGAAGTCGACCACCCACCCGCTCGTCTCGCCGACGGGCCCGCGCAGCTTGGCGATCACCGCGAAGGAGTGGCCGTGGAGAGGCGAACAGCCCACCGACAGCGCACATTATGCCCGATGCCTGGCGGTCACCTCGTGGATTGCGAGGATTGGTGGCGATGCTCACCGCGATACCGATGCTCGGCGTCACGTCGACCTGGCAAAATAATCCAGCACGGCGCCGGCGGCCTTCGCGCCGACGACCGCCGCCAGTTCCTCGCGCGTGGCGCGGCGGACGCCAGCAAGACTGCCGAACGCCGTCAGCAGAGCCCGCCGACGCCGCGGCCCGATGCCCGGCACGACATCAAGCTCCGACCGGAGATCGCGCATCGCGCGCGCCTTGCGGTGGAACGTCACGGCAAAGCGATGCGCTTCATCGCGAATCCGCTGGACGAGGAGCAGCGCGGGGTCGTTCTCGGCCAGCACGACTGGCTCGCGCAAGTGGCGTGTGTAGAGCAGTTCCTCTTTCTTCGCAAGGCCTACCGCCACCAGGTTCCCCAGCCCGATTCCTTCGAGCGCTTCGTACGCGGCCGACAACTGACCCTTGCCACCGTCGATGAGGACAAGATCAGGAAACGGCCCGCCGTCCTCGAGCACCTTCCGGTAGCGGCGGCCCACGACTTCTCGCATTGCGGCGAAGTCGTCGGCGCCGAACTCCGGCTGGGACCTGGGACCCGGGACCTGGGACTTGGGCTTGCCCTCCCCTCTAATCCGGAATTTGCGATACTCGCGCGTCTTCATCCGCCCGTCCTCGCAGACGACCATCGACGCCACGGTCTCGTTTCCCTGAATCGTGGAGATGTCGAA
>JBEBGB010000827.1:0-2383 GCA_040081675.1 Vicinamibacterales bacterium | reverse complement strand
GGACAGCCGTTGACGGTGTTCGTCCAGAACAACTGGTCGCGCTCGCAGTGGTCGCCATCGATCGCTCCGACGACCGGCCTCGACCGGCCTGATCTCGCGCCGGGCCGATCGGCCGAGAGCGCGGTGGTCGGACGACCCGATCAGTGGTTCGATCCCACCGCCTTCGTGCTGCAGCCGCAGGGGACGCTCGGCAACAGCCAGCGTGGTGCGTTTCGCGGACCGAATCTTCGGACCGTTGACCTCGCGGCTGTCAAGCGAGTCAGCCTCGGCGCAACCGCCAAGCTCGATTTGCGTCTCGAGGTCTTCAACGTCTTCAACCGCGCGAACTTCGGCAACCCGACGCTCATTGCGTTCGCGGGAACCGCCGCGAACGAAGCGCCCCTCGCGACCTTCGGACGCATTCGTTCCACCGTCACGTCAGCCAGGCAGCTCCAGCTGGGCGCCCGGCTGTCGTTCTAACCGACTCGAACGATCTCATAACGATGAGGTGTGCCATGAACGCAATTCTTCGCGGCGTCGCGATCGCTACTTTCGCGACCACAGCACTTGTGACCGTTGACGCTCAGCGACCATCGACCGACTGGCCGCAATGGCGCGGTCCCAGCCGCGACGGTGTCGCTAGCGGATTCGTGGCGCCAGCCACGTGGCCCGAGAACCTGGTCAAGAAATGGACGATCGATGTCGGCACCGGCTACGCGAGCCCGATCGTCGTCGGCGACCGCGTGTACGTGTTCTCGCGTCGCGGCAACAACGAGGGCATGAGCGCGCATGACGCCGCCACGGGCAAAGAGCTGTGGCGGGCCGGGTACGATGCGCCCTACACCATGCACAGTGCGGCTGTGGGACACGGACAGGGTCCGAAGTCGACGCCGGTCTTCGCGAGCGGCCGCCTGCTCTCGATTGGCATGACCGGCGTCGTCACCGCGTGGGATGCGGCGACGGGACGCGTGCTCTGGCGCAAGCCCGGGTCGGAGCCGTTGCCGCTGTACACCTCGCACGCCTTCTCTCCGATCGTCGAAGGCAGCCTCGTGATCTTTCACGTGGGAGGACACGACAAGGGTGCGCTGACGGCCCTCGATATCGAAACGGGCAACCCGAGGTGGAGCTGGCCGGGCGATGGCCCCGGCTACGGCTCGCCGATCGTCGCCACGATCGGCGGCACCCGTCAGGCGATCACCATTTCGCAGACCAAGGTGGTCGGTGTCGACGTGGCCTCCGGCGCGCTGCTGTGGGAACGCCCCTACCCCGCTTCGGTGTCCACGAACTCGAACACGCCCATCCTGTATGGCCAGACCATCATCGTGTCCGGCAATGGCGGCCCCACCGTCGCATTCACTGCCGCGAAGACCGGCGCTACGTGGACCACGACCAACGTGTGGGAGAACCCGGACATTCCGCTGCGGCTCACGAATCCGGTGCTGGCCGGCGACACGCTCTTCGGCATCACGAATCGCAACTCGGGACAGTACTTCGCCGTCGACGCCGTGACGGGCAAGACGCTGTGGATCTCGCCTGGGCGACAGGCGGGCTACGGGGCGATTGCGCGATCCGGCAACTACCTGTTCAGTCTCGAGGACGACGCCGACCTGGTGGTGCTCAGGAATTCACCGACCGCATTCGAAGTCGTGAAGAAGTACAAGCTGTCGGAGGAGGCCACGTGGGCCGAGGCCGTGTTCTCCGGCAACCGGATCTTCATCAAGGACTTGACGCACCTCACGCTATGGACGTTGAGCTGATGTACCACCGCAGGGTGCATCGTCTCGGACTCGGAGCGCTCACGTTCGCCGCGGCACTGCTGTCGTGGCCCGTGGGTGTCGGGGCACAACAACCCGCTCCCCTTCGCGTCGACCTGCCGCCGGTGACCGTGACGGCGCAGAAGGAGCCGGCTGACCGACAGCGGCTTCCTGTGAGCGTGACGGCGGTTCCATTGACCGGCGAGCCCATCACCACGATCAGCGACGCAGCCATCTTCGCGCCGAATACTTTCTTCTCTGAGTTCCAGGCCCGCAAGCTCAGTTTTCCGCACTTTCGTGGCGTCAGCTCGGGACCGGGCAACCCCGCGATCACAACCTACGTGGACGGCGTGCCGATGCTGCACACGAACGCCGCGAGTCTCGAGCTCGTCGACGTCGATCAAGTGGAATTCGTACGCGGCGGCCAGAGTGCACTCTTCGGGCGCAACGCACTGGGCGGTATCGTCAACGTGACGAGCAGTCGTCCATCGCTGTCGAAGTGGACCGGCTCGTTGTCGGTGCCATTCGGCAACTACGGTGCCGTCGATAGCAGGGGAAGCATCTCCGGACCGCTGAGCAGCAAGGCGGCCGTCAGCATCGCGGCAGGCCGCAGCGTGCGCGACGGCTTCACGACCAACGACGTGTCAGGA
>JBEBGB010000826.1:0-2384 GCA_040081675.1 Vicinamibacterales bacterium | reverse complement strand
GTCGGGCAACCTGGTGCCTTCACGTGTCACATGATCTGATCACGCGCGAGCGAGCCTGGGCGCTCCTGACCGAGTACACCGCGGGCGAGAGTCTGCGCAAACATGCGTGCGCGGTCGAAGCGGCTGTCCGCGGGTATGCGCGCCTGTTCGGTGAGGACGAGACCGCCTGGGGTGTCGTCGCGTTGTTGCACGACTTCGACTACGAACGGTGGCCCTCTCTCGAGGATCACCCCTTCAAGGGCGTCTCGATTCTGCGCGCGTTGGGTTATCCCGAGTGGGTGACGCGAGCGATTCTGTCCCACGCAGACTACAGTGGCGTCTCGCGTGACAGCCAGCTCGAAAAGGTGCTCTTCGCGTGCGATGAAATGGCCGGCTTCGTCACCGCGGCCTCGCTGGTGCGCCCGAGCCGAAGCGTCCTCGATCTCGAGGCGGGGTCCGTCATCAAGCGAATGAAGGACAAGGCGTTCGCGCGTGGAGTGAAGCGGGAGGATCTTCGCGCAGGCGCCGAACTGCTCGGATTGCCACTCGAGCAGCATGTCACCAACGTGATCGGATTTCTGCGCGAGCAGGCCGACGCACTTGGCTTGCGAGGGCAGTTGTGACACCGGGCGCGCGGGCTTCGCAGCGGACCTTTTGGTATCGCGGTTCCGTATAACACTCCAGATGACGCAGCCGGATTCGGTCGTCGCGCTTGACGCTGTCAGTGTGGTGTACGGCGCAAACACCGCGCTGCACGCTGTCACCGCGGCGTTTCCGCACGGAGCGATCGGTCTGCTCGGACCAAACGGCGCGGGCAAGAGCACGATGATCAAGGCGCTGCTTGGTTTCGTCGTGCCCACAGAGGGCCGCATGCGCGTGCTCGGCATCGACGTGGCCGTGGCGCCGCTCGACATCAGGGCGCGCGTCGGCTACATGCCGGAGAACGACGCACACATTCCGGGCATGAACGCCGTCAGCTTCGTGGCCTATTGCGCTGAGTTGTCGGGCCTGCCACGAACGGACGCGATGCAGCGCGCCCACGAGGTGCTCTTCTACGTCGGCCTTGGCGAGGCGCGCTACCGCAACGTCGAAACCTATTCGACGGGCATGAAGCAGCGGATCAAACTGGCGCAGGCGCTGGTGCACGATCCCGATTTGCTGCTCCTGGACGAACCGACCAACGGCATGGATCCGAAAGGGCGCGACGAGATGCTGGCCCTCATCAAGGATCTCGCGCAGAACAAGAACGTCAACGTCATCGTGTCGTCTCACCTGTTGCCCGACATCGAGTTCACGTGCCACGCGGTCGTGGTCATGGACAAGGGGCGCGTCGTCGCCCAGGGCCCCATTGCTGGCCTCAAGCAGGCGCGTGGTCAGGTGTTCGAACTACGGGTGAAGGATCCGCGAGGTCCCACTGCGTTCGTCGAGACGCTGCGGGCCGAGGGGCTCGAGTGTCACCTGGTCGAGGATGCCGTCATGCGCGTGTTCGTGCCTGGCGACGAGGGCGCGCAGAAACTCTTCGCGCTGGCCTTGGCCTCGCAGGTCCAGGTCCGGCATCTTCGTCCGAGCGTGCCGACGCTCGACGATGTGTTTGCGCAGGCCGTCGGGGAAACCTAGGGCATGCCGATACACGACCAGGGATATCGGCGGTATGGCGGAACTCGGGCCCGTGCCGGTCGCGCGTGGGCGGTGATCGCTCAGGCCGGTGTCCGCACACTGATGGCCAAGCGCGCGTTCGTGGGATTGCTGCTCTTGTCCTGGGTGCCGTTCATCGTGCGCGCCGTGCAGATCTACGCGGCGGCCAACCTGCCGCAGGCGCAGTTTCTGGCGCCGGACGCGAAATTGTTCCGCACGTTTCTCGAGCAGCAGGAAGTGTTTCTCTTCTTCATCACCGTGTACGCCGGCACGGGGCTGATCGCGAATGACCGACGTGCGAACGCCCTGCAGATCTATCTATCAAAGCCGCTCACGCGACTGGAGTACATCTTTGGAAAGTTCGCGGTCCTGCTGGCACTGCTCCTGATGGTGACCTGGGTGCCGGCCGTGCTGCTTGTCGCAGTGCAGGTGATGTTTGCCGGCAGCTTCACGTTCTTCCTGAAGAACCTGTTTCTGCTTCCTGCGATCACGATTTTTTCTGTCATTCAGGTGACGACTGTCGGCCTCGCCATGCTGGCCCTGTCGTCGTTGTCCAAGAGCAGCCGCTATGTTGGCGTCCTGTACGCGGGTCTCATCTTTTTTTCGCAAGCCGTCTACGGCATCGTGCGCGGCTTCACTCGCGACTCGACGCAGGCATGGCTGTCGATCCCGCTCGACCTGCAGCAGATCGGTGACGTCATCTTTCGCCTCGAACCACGGTTCCACATGCCAGTGTGGAGTGCGTTCCTGATGATTGGGCTCCTCATCGC
>JBEBGB010000825.1:0-2385 GCA_040081675.1 Vicinamibacterales bacterium | reverse complement strand
CGATGCTCTTCCACGTCGGCATATCGATCGGGCCAAACGTACGGGCCTGAACGAAACGACCCGCGCCGGACTGCTCTTCCGGAATGCCGTGCGCGAAGAGTTCCCAGCGGGCGCCGTAGTTCAACGTGAGGCGATTCAGCGTCCACGAGTCCTGCGCAAAGACGCCGAAGTCGGCCTTGAGTTTGTCGGTGTAATCCACCGGCGTGTTCAGGATCGTCACCTGGAACGGCACGCCGTTGTTGAACTGCGCACGCAGGTCACCGTTCGCGATGCGCGTGTTGCGGTAGGTGCCCCAATTGTCCTGCACGCCGAACTTCGCGCTGTGCGAACCGCTCACGTAGGCGAGTGACGCCATCAGGGCGAGGCGGTCCGGATACATGCCGTTGTAACCCGCGCCGGCGCCCCACGCGGTGCCCCGGGCGGTGTCCGTCCGATTGATCGTGGAATACCACTCCGGGGTGCCTCGCTGTTTCTCGAGCCCTGGCTGGTACATCGTGTTGTAACGCTCGAAATTCGTCGAGAAACCCGTTTCGAGGAACAGCCTGCTCGATACCGTTGACGTGAACTTGATCGAGCCGGTGGTATAGATCGGCGAGTTCCAGACGATGCCGGCCGTGGCGGGGTCGAAGCCGGCCGTCATGGCGGAGCCGCGGTTCTTGGCGATGCGGTCGTTGTAGACCGCCAGCTTGTTCTTCTGCGACAGCTGCCACACGATGCGTGCCTGCACCGAGCGGATGCTCTGCGCGTCGACGCCCTTCTCGGAGGTCGACGTCGGGGCCACGAAGTTCGAGCCCGTGCCCGCCTGGCCGTAGAACGTGTTGGCCGGCAGCGTGTCGAGAGTGAAGTTGCGGGCCGACGCGAAGTACCAGATCTTGTCCTTCTTGATCGGGCCGCCGAACGCGCCTTCGACGTTGGTCAGCTTACCGATGCCGTCAGCGGTGCGCACGCCGCGCGCGATGAGGTCGTCGGTGATGTTGTCGGCTTGGAACGACTCGTTCTGGTAGCCGAGGAACAGGCTGCCGCTGGTGACGTTACCGCCGTCGCGCGGAATCATATTCAGGCGGATGCCGCCGCCGGCCACGTCAGCCGAGGCGCCGGAGGTCGTGTAGACCATTTCCTGGCTCATCGAGCTGTTGAAGTAGCTCTGAACCGCGCCGTCCACGTCGAGGCCGTTCACCATGAGGCCGTCCACCTGCACGGTGGTTTGCGACGCACCGGATCCGTGACCCGACATGTAGGTCTGCTGCATCGCCTTCGACCCGCCGGTGTCCGGCTGGTTCAGCGAGATCCCCGTGATGAGCTGACCCATGCCCTGGATGGTTCGGCCCGTGGGGATTGCATCCAGCGTTTCGCGGTTCAGCACCTGCGACTTCGTCGTGCTCTGCACGTCGACTGTCGGCGCGGCACCGGTAACCGTGAGGGTTTCTTCGAGCGAGCCGACCTTCAGTTCGGTGTTGATCGTCATCGTGAAGTCCGACGACAGCGAAATCGCGTCGCGCTTCACAGTCGAAAAGCCTTCCAGCGAGAAAGTGAGACTGTAGGTGCCCGGGCGAAGGTCAGCGATGCGGAATCCGCCGTTTTCGTCGCTAACAACCGAACGGGTTTTTTCAATGAGTGCGTCGCTTGCCGCTTCAACCGTCACGCCTGGCAACACCGCACCAGACGTATCCTTCACCGTGCCAGTAAAGGCACTCTGTGCGTGCGCCGCCACGGGCAGCAGGCACAGAGCGGCCAGCGCCATGAACAGCGTTTTCTTGATGGAACCAATCCTCATTCTGCGTCCTCCGGATTTCGATTGATCTTTTCCGTCGCCGAACGAAAACCATGCTGCCCCTCAAAGCTGCGGGCGCCACGGTGGCGCCCGCATCGAGAACGAAAGCAGATCGGTAGGACGGAACGGTAAAGTATCGATTGCTCAGCAATATCGGGTCAATCGGGTCCGAGGGCATTCCCCACAAAAAATTCAGCAATATCAACCCCTATCCAATTACCTGGATGGTTTCGACCCCCAACTTGACCTCATAATCTGAGCATTCAGGTGCACCAATGAAGATGATGAAAAATCGAGGCTGGATTTCGTTCGCGGCGGCTGCTGCAGCTCTTCCGTTCGCACTCATCGCGCCACTCCAGGGTCAGCGGGTTCCAGATCTGCAAGGCATCTACGACGTGGCGACGATGACGCCAATCGAGCGGCCGGCTGAATTCAACGGGCGCCCCAAGCTGACGCCCGAGGAAGCCAAGGCCATGGAGGCGTACGAGGCGAAGCGGCAGGAGACGGCGGCCGCACCAGACGACCCCAACCGGGCGGCGCCACCCGTCGGTGGCGATACGTCGCCCACCAAGTCCTATCTCGAACAACTGTGGCGCGGAGGCGGTGGCGTCGTC
>JBEBGB010000169.1:0-9228 GCA_040081675.1 Vicinamibacterales bacterium | reverse complement strand
CTGGGCAGCCCGCACATCGACAACTCAGCGCGTCTGTGTCACGCGGCATCGACCGTGGCGATGAAAGCTGCCCTCGGATACGGCGCGTCCACCTGCAGTTACACGGATTGGCTCGAAGCCGACCTCATCGTGTTCTTTGGGTCGAACGTCGCCAACAATCAGCCCGTCACTACGAAGTACCTTGCCGTGGCTCGCGACAACGGCGCACAAATCGCCGTCGTCAATCCGTATCGCGAGCCGGGCCTGGCAAAGTACTGGATTCCGTCTCTGGCGAAGAGCGCGGTGTTCGGCACGAAACTCGCCGACCACTGGTTCGACGTGCACACGGGCGGCGATCGCGCGTTTCTCGTGGGTGTGCTACGGGCGTTGATCGAAGAGAACGGGGTGGACGAGGCGTTTGTGAGCGAACGCACGTTGGGTTTCGAGGCAGCCCGGTCCGCGGCGCTCTCCTCCGCGTGGGCGGATCTCGAATGCGAGAGCGGAACGTCCATCGACACCATGCGTGCTTTTGCGAGGCTCCTCATCGACAGGCCGAACGCCATCTTCGTCTGGTCCATGGGCCTCACCCAGCACGCCCACGGCGTCGAGACCATTGCGGCGCTCATCAACGTTGGTCTCGCGCGTGGACTCGTTGGCCGTGAACGGCGTGGGCTGGTGCCGATTCGAGGACACTCCGGCGTGCAGGGCGGCGCCGAGGTGGGCTGTGTGCCGCAGGTGGACGCGGAAACCGCCGCCAGGTGGTCCAACGTGTGGGGTTTCGAGGTGGGGCCGCAGCGAGGGTGGACGGCAACCGAAATGATCGAGCGGTCCGCGAACGGCGACGTCGACCTGTTCTGGATTGTCGGTGGCAACTTCCTCGAAACAGTGGCCGACACCGGGCAGTCGCGTCGCGCGCTTCAGCGGCCTGGCCTCCGCATCCATCACGACATCGTCGTGTCATCGTCCATGCTTGTGGACGGCGATGGCGACGTGCTCATTCTGCCAGCAGCCACACGCTACGAGTCCGAAGGCGGAGGCACCGAGACCTCGACCGAACGTCGCATCATTTTCTCGCCGGAGATTCGCGGGCGACGTGTTGGCAGTGCTCGTCCCGAATGGCAGGCATTCGGTGAGGCGATGGCGCGAGCGTTTCCCGAACGCGCGCACCTTGTCCGATTCGACAACGCCGCGTCCATTCGCCGGGAGATCGGACAGGCCATTCCGCTCTACCGAGGCATCGAGGGGCTTGCCGCGAAGGGCGACCAGATCCAGTGGGGAGGACGCACGCTTTTCTCCGATGGCCGTTTTGCGACAGCCGACGGCAAGGCGCATTTCGTCGCGACCATGCCGCATCACTCAACGGCCACCTCGCGTGGTGCTGCTGGTGAGGCCGGGCGCACACCGCGCTTCCGCGTCTCCACTCGCCGCGGCAAGCAGTTCAATTCCATGGTGCAGCGCAATGTCGATCCGTTGACTGGTGCCGCGCGCGACGAAATCCTTATGAGTGCAGAGGACGCGTCGGTGTTGGGACTGCGCGCGGGTCAACGAATTCGCCTCACCGCCCAGTCCGGGAGTCTGACCGGAAGAGTGAGGACGGCGCACATCAAACCGGGTAATCTTGAGGTCCATTGGCCGGAGGGCAACATCCTCCTATCGGCGGCGGCCATCGATCCCGACTCGATGGAGCCAGACTACAACGCATCAGTGACGGTGGAGTCGCTGCACGACGAGTGAGAGAACGCCGGAGAGAATAATGAACGCTGCGAAGAACAAGAGCACGATCGGTCGATGGGCTGTGGTGATGATGGCCGTCATGCTCGCGGGCACTGTGGTGCCGCGGCACCGCGTGTCAGCGGCATCGCCGGCGAGTGACGCCGCGCTGGCGCGCGTCCTTGCTGCTGCGAACACTGATGCTGCCGCCCAAGCCGCGGACGCAGCGGTCAAGGCAGGTGTCACGTTCGACGAAGCCTACGCGGCCTTGAAGAAGGGGCGCAGTTACAAGGCAGATGTGCCCAAGGGCATCGTGAAGGCCTCGCACACGCTTGGCGCCCTGACGTTCAACTACCAGCTCGAAGTTCCCGCCTCGTACGATCCGTCGAAGGCGTATCAAATGCGCATTCAACTGCACGGCGGTGTCGGCCGGCCCGATCCCACTCCGCGCGGCAATGGCATCGGTCAACTGGCTGGAGCAGAGCAGATCTATTTGATGCCCACAGCCTGGGCTGACGCCGAGTGGTGGACCGACCCGCAGCTGGGCAATCTGCGCACGCTCGTCGATCTCGTGAAGCGCACCTACAACATCGACGAGAACCGCATCGTCCTGTCCGGCGTGTCGGATGGCGGAACGGCGACCTACTATTTCTCGATGCGCGACACGACGCCGTTCGCCGCGTTCCTGCCGCTGAACGGCGCCATTCCTGTTCTGCGAAACACGTTGATGCGGATCGACGGCGAACTCTTCATGAACAACATGATGAACAAGCCATTCTTCATCGTGAATGGCGGCAAGGATCCGCTGTATCCGACCGAGCTCGTCGAGCCCTACATCAACCAGATGCAGAAGGGCGGCGTCGAGGTGAAGTACCTGCCGCAGCCAGACGCCGTGCACAACACCGCGTGGTGGCCCCAGGTGAAAGACACCTATGAGGCGTTCGTGACAGAGCATCCCCGCAAGCCGTACCCGGATACGCTGACGTGGGAAAGCGACTTGCGTGAAAAGACCGGACGTGCGCACTGGCTTGTCATCGACGCTGTTGCAACGAGCCAGAAAGACGTGGCGCCGCTGCCTGACGTGAACGAGCGTGTCGGCGCGCCGGAGCCAGACTTCGGGATTCGAACCAACGGCGCTCGCATCGTTGGCGTGACGGCAGGCAGCAATGCCGACGGGTTGGGCGTGTTGCCGGGTGACATCATTGCCCGCATCAATGGCCGCGTCCTGCCCTTGAACATGGACGCGATCGACTTGCTCGACCTGCTCGACTCTGGTTCTCCGGTCACGCTCTCCATCACCCGCGGCGGTGCAACGCAGGAACTGAAGGGCATGTACAAGCCGACGCTGCTGCCGAAACGAATGCCGTTCTTCTCGCATACGCGGCCGTCAGGGCGAGTCGACCTCGTGCGCCGCGGCAATACGGTGACCGCCACCACACGCCGTGTGGCCGCGTTCACCTTGCTGCTGTCACCAGATCAGTTCGATTTGTCGAAACCGGTCACCGTCATTGCGGACGGCAAGACGGTGTTCGATGGAATGGTGAAGGCAGACGTCGGCACCCTGCTCGAGTGGTCTGCGCGCGACAACGACCGCACGATGCTGTTCGCGGCGAAGTTGCCGATCAGGCTCGCGAATTGATCACCATCGCTCGCAGGCTATAGGCCATGGGCGGTGGGCGATGGGCCGAGCCTTGCTGCGGTGCCGCCGACTTGCAGGAGGCCACGAAATGCGACGCTGTCAAGGCAGCGTGGTGTTCCGACTCCGGGTTCTGCTCCTGCGCGGATGCGTGTGTGAGCAGATCGGCGTGTAACAATAGCGAGCGATTGTCGCGCGAAGCGCGAGTGGGCTTGTCTGCCCACCGCCTATCGCCCATCGCCCAAAGCCTCCTGAAATGATCGCCCTTTCCGGAATCAGCAAGCAGTACGGTCGTCAGATTCTGTTCGTCGACACGTCGTTTCAACTCAACCCAGGCGAAAAGGTCGGCCTCGTTGGACCGAACGGTTCCGGCAAGACGACGCTGTTTCGCATGATCACCGGTGAAGAACAGCCGGACGAAGGCGACGTCTCGGTCCCGAAGAAGTTGACCATCGGATATTTCCGGCAGGATATCGAGGAGATGTCTGGCCGCTCGGTGCTCGACGAAGCCATTGCCGGCAGCGGCCGCGTGGGCAACCTGCACCACGAACTCGAGGAGCTGCAACAGGCGCTCGAGGATCCGACGCGGGCCGACGAGATGGACACGATTCTGGAACGCTTTGGCGAGGTTCAGGAGGCGTACGACCATCTGGGGGGCTACGCGCTCGAGAGCAAGACGCGCGAAATTCTGCACGGACTCGGGTTCGACGACGAGCGCATCGACGGCGACGTGGGCGCACTGTCGGGCGGTTGGAAGATGCGTGTCGCCATGGCGCGCGTGCTGCTCGGCGAGCCTGAAGTCCTGCTGATGGACGAACCGACGAACCACCTGGACATCGAATCCATCATCTGGCTCGAGGCGTTTCTCAAATCGCGGACTGGCTCGCTGCTCATGACCTCGCACGACCGGGACTTCATGAACCGTGTCGTCACCAGGATTGCCGAGATCGATGGCGGCGAGATCACCAGCTACTCGGGCAACTACGACTTCTACGAACGAGAGCGGGCCATCCGCGAGACGAACCGCGAGGCGGCCTACGCGCGTCAGCAGGCGATGCTGGCCAAGGAGCAGCGCTTCATCGACCGCTTCGCCGCACACGCGGCCAAGGCGGCCCAAGTGCAGAGCCGCGTGAAGGCACTCGAGAAGATCGACAAGATCGAATTGCCCAAGAAACGGCGCGTGGTGGCGTTCGACTTTCGTACACCTCCCCGGTCGGGCGAACAGGTGGCGACGCTCGAGGGTGTGACCAAGACGTACGGCAAGCGTGTCGTGCACGATCACCTGAACATGAACATTCGCCGTGGCGAGCGGTGGTGCGTCATGGGCAAGAACGGAGCAGGAAAGTCGACGCTCTTGAAGATGGTGGCTGGAGCGCTGGCGCCAGACGAGGGCGAGGTCAAGCTGGGCGCGAGTCTGAAGATGGGCTACTTCTCGCAGCAAGCGCTCGACGTCCTCGACGCCGACCTCACCATTGAAGAGCAGCTGCAGAAGGACTTTCCGCTCGAGTCGATTGGTTCGCTGCGAAGTCTTGCTGGTGCCTTTCAGTTCTCGGGCGACGATACCGACAAGAAGATCCGGTCGCTTTCAGGCGGAGAAAAGACGCGGTTGGTGATGGCTCGAATGCTGCTCAATCCGCCGAATTTTCTCGTGCTCGACGAGCCGACCAATCACCTCGATCTGGCGACGAAGGAAATGCTGCTCGACTCGCTCAAGACCTTCGAGGGCACGATGCTGTTTGTGTCCCACGACCGCGCGTTCCTGCGCGGCCTGAGCAACCGAGTGCTGGAGCTGGGTGGCGAAAGCGGCACGGACGCGCAGCCGCATCTCTATCCGGGTTCTTACATAGAGTATGTGGCTCGCACGGGACACGAGGCGCCTGGCGTACACGCGTAAGATCGGACGTGGTCCACGGCCCCGGAGGCACGAAGGTTGTCGACGTCAGTCGTTCACACATTCAGCACCCCGCGAATTCATCAACTGCACAAAACCATGCTGTATCTGGGTCACTTCTCCTTTTCGTTCGAACCCAAGGCTCGCCAGAAGAAGGCGCAAGCGTGGCACGGCTACTTCACGGCATTGACTGAAGCGGCGGATGCGACGACAGCCTTGCGGAAGCTCGAAGCCTTGATCCGAAAAACCGCGGAGTCGTCAGACCTGTTCAGCGACGTGGCCGACATCTATCTGGAGTCGTGCGTCGAGCTGCGTTCGACTCCACGGGCCGGTTTCCTCGCGCACCTCGCGCTGGAGGAAGGCGAGAGCAGAGGCAGCATTTCCACAACGCTGCCAGGCGTGAACCGCCGACACGCACGGTCGTACCACTACGAGCCAGACTCGGTGGACAATGACGGTTCGTTCGAAGCCGAGCCCTTCATCGAGCTCATGACGAAGCAGCCGAAGAAGGGCGCCGCGAAGCGGTCGGCCGGTTCGAAGGCGCGAGCGACCGCGGCGAAGACGCCGGGGAAGCAACCGACAAAGTAGCAGGTGAAGGCAGTGTGCTCTAAGAGCTGGTTGCAAAATGACCAAAAAGCTCTAACACGGAGAACACAGAGCGGGAAGATGGAACACGGAGAATACGGAGGATACGAGCAAAATGAGCCGTGTCTTCCGTTCGGCTCCGTGACCTCCGTGTTAATGCTCTAATTTCGAACGCACTCTTAGATTGGTCCGCGCCCTACAATTGGCCGCTCGGAGGCAGGGGTGAAGCAGCTGACACGTCTTCTTGTCGTCGTCTGGTTCGTGACGTCCGCCGTGCTCGCGGCACAGGACGAGACCGTCGAGTCGCGGCTCGAACACGTGGCTGGTGTGAAAGCCGATGCGGCTGAAGAGTTCCTGAAGGCCCTGCGGCGTGCGGTTGGGCAGAACGACCACCCTGCGGCGTGCGAGATGCTCGCTTACCCGTTGTCTCAGGGGGACGCGCCTGTGAGCAACGCCGCGGACTGCGAGGCGCGCTACGACGCCATCTTCACCGTTCCCGTGCGCCGCGCGATCGGCAAGCAGCAGTTCGAAGAACTGTTCGTCAACCAGTCTGGCGCGATGGTGGGTATTGGCGAACTCTGGTTCGCCGGGCGATGCTCCACGGCCCCCTGCCAGGAGCGGCGAGACATTCGCGTCGTCGTCATCAACAGTCAGCCTGAACACCTGCTTCCGCCCAAGGGCAAAGTGCTGCTGGCGTGTTCCGCGTCGGGTCAGCGCCTTCGCGTGTCGGCGGATGGCAGTGGCGGCGCATCGCTTGGTGTGTGGTACTCGCCCCGTTTCACCGGCGCACCCGAGCGCGAGTTTCCGCGTGCGGAGCCTCCTGGTCCACCGAGCGAGTGCGGTTCGCGCACGTGGACGTTCACAGACGGCACTCGCACCTACACTGTGTCCGAACTACCGTGCGATGCCTACCTCTCACCGCCGCCCATGGGCTCAGTGGGACGCGTGACGTTGAATACGGCCGCCAGCCCAGACGGCGCGCCGCTGTGGTGCCGCGAGTAGGTACCGCACCGCTGTGCCGTCCAATGCATCTGTGCGGGCGGCTTGAAAAGGTTACGATTCGCGAAGGACGGTGATCCCAATGACGAACATTGACCGACGCGCGTTTCTCTCCGCCGCGCTCGGAGTGGTCGCCGCTCCGTGTTGTGCACATCTGAACGCGGCTGCCCAAGCCTCGTCCTCATCGCCTGGTCGACGCTGGATCGATCTGCATCATCACTTCGCGCCGCCTGCGTGGGTGACCGAGGTGCGCGGGCGACCCCTGCTGCAGCCCGCCAACACGCGATGGACGCTCGAGCAGTCGGTTGAAGACATGGACCGGGGCGGCGTGGCTGCGGCGGTGGTGTCGATCACGAATCCCGGACTGTGGTTCGGAGACCGCGAACAGACTCGGCGCCTTGCGAGGGCCTGTAACGACTACGGCGCAACGCTCGTGCGCGACCATCCGACGCGCTTCGGGTTGTTTGGGTCGCTTCCCCTGCCAGACGTCGACGCGTCATTGAAAGAGATCGAATACGCCTACAACACGTTGAAGGTGGACGGCATCGGGCTCTTCACGAGCTACGGCGACACCTGGCTCGGCAACGCGGCGTTCGGCCCCGTGATGGCCGAACTGAACCGCCGCAAGGCGCTCGTCGCGGTGCATCCGACGGCTGCGGACTGTTGCAGGAATCTGGCCTATGCGCCGAACATCGGTCCCGGCACCATCGAGTACGGCACCGACACGACCCGCGCGATCATTGGTGTGACCTTCGGCGGCGATGCGACGCGCTATCCTGACATTCGTTTCATCTGGTCGCATGCGGGCGGTTCGGCGCCGTTTCTCGCCGGGCGAATTGACGGCGCATCTGCCAATGCGAAGCAGGCGTTGCCCGACGGTTTCATTGCTGCGCTCAAGCGGTTTCACTTCGATGTCGCCGGTGCCGCGAATCGGGGTGCGATGGCGTCGCTCACGCAATGGGTGTCGGCGTCGCAGATCGTCTTCGGCACGGACTTCCCACCCGGCGGTTCGAGTGCGACTGTTGCGAAGGCGCTCGCGGACCTGGGGGTGTTCAGCGCAGCCGACCTGCAGGCCATCGGGCGGGACAACGCGGTGAAGTTATTGCCGCGCTTCGCGTGAGGACGTTTTTTTCCCAAGGAGGTCGCGATGGCGGAGACCGGACGCCTCGAGTTCGAAGTGATGGACGTACGCGGAAAGCGGCTGACCGAGTCGGCGACGATCGAGCTCCGTCATCGCACCCTGAATGACGTGCGGAAGGCGAAGGACGTCAACGTGTCGACGCCGGTCGCAATCGATGGTCTGCATCGCACTCCGCAGGGCGACTATGAGCTGCACGTGTTCGCGCCGTCGTATCATCCCGTCGGACGTTTCGTCGCCGTTCCGGCGAGCGGATCGGCGCACATCGCCGTGAAGATGGCGATCCGCGCGGACCGTGCGCGGGGCATCTTCCCGCCGTACGAAGCCCTCGACGACCGGGTGCGCGGCGTGCTGGAGCGAAGCTCGAAGGTCAAGGCGCACGAGGGACTGTCCGGGAAGGCGCTGTATGACAAGCTGACCGACCCTGCGAAGGGCGGCCTTCTCAACATCGCCGTGAAATCGCTCGTCACGAAGTTCAGCAACGGCGGCGATCTGCTGCCGCACCTCACGATCAACGAGATTCGCGGCGACCGCTGCTTCGTGTCGGTGCCCGAGTCGCTGGTCGATCAGATGCCGACGCTCGTGAACGACCGCGCCTTCCACTCCGTCAATGGCTCCCTGCATCAGCCGCCGCCTGGCTTCGCGCCCGCCGGCAGCTACAAGACGCTCGACCAGTTCGGAAACCTGCAGTTGACGTTCTTCAAAGGCGGTAGTGGCTGTGTGGCCGACGTCGACATCGACGACGCCGCCGGCCTCGGGCATGTCTTCCAGGTGCTTCATAACCACGTGACCGGCGAGCCGACCCACCCGTACAACATCATGCAGATCCTGCTCGGAGCTCAGGACCTCGACCCTGGGTACACCCTCGTTCCCAAGGTCTGACACCGAGGCGTCGATCTGTGGCTGGTGGCGAGTGAGGATTTCTCGTTGTTGCGGTTGACCGCCGTCCGCGACAGAATGACGCGCATGTTTCGATTCATTGCGGGCCTCGCCCTCGCCACTGGTTCTGCCGGCGCACTCGCTCTGGCACTGGCGCCGACAACCGCCGCGCAGACGCAATCTGCGACCCCCGCGGCCGCATCGTGCGAGAAGCTTGCTGCACTTGCGCTGCCTGACACCGCGATCACCTCCGCAACGATCGTCGCTGGTCCGTCGTTTGCGCCGCCAACGGGGCGCGCGATGACCAACCTTCCGGCGTTCTGTCGCGTCGCAGCGACCAGTAAGCCCGCCGTTCGCTTCGAGGTGTGGTTACCGCTCGCCAACTGGAACGGCAAGTTCCAGGGCGTCGGC
>JBEBGB010000824.1:0-2390 GCA_040081675.1 Vicinamibacterales bacterium | reverse complement strand
TGCTGAGCCTGACGGGCGTGTCCAGCGTGATCTGGCTCGAGGGCATCAACGACTTCGGTGCGGCGGTTGGCACGAGTGTGGACACCGTCCAGCAATCCATGCGCGACGTCGTGTCGCGGCTGCACGAGAAGGGGATTCGTGTGTTTGGTGCCACCCTCACGTCGGCAGTGGGGAACGGAAGCGCTGCTGACTCACTGGCGCGCGAGGTGAAACGACAGATGTTGAACGCGTTCATCCGCACGTCTGGACTGTTCGACGGAGTGTTCGATTTCGATCGGGCCACCTCCGACCCAGCGACCGGCGCCATGCGCGACGCCTTCATCCCGAACAGCACGGACGGCGGCCCAGGCGACCACCTCCATCCCAACCGGCAGGGATATGCGGCCATGGCCGACGTGATCGAGATAGAGAAGTTAGTGAACTGGTGAATGAGCAAGAGCTCTACCACGGAGAGCACGGAACACAAAGCCACCGAGATCACAGTCTTTCGAGTTGAAGAACCGTGTCCTCCGTCGTCCTTTCCGTGTTCTCCGTGTTAGTGCCTTTCTCAGTGGTTGGGCTTTTTCTTCTCAGGTTCATTGAAAGCAGAACGTACATGAATAGATGGCTGGCTCTCGTCGCTCTTCCTCTGGTCGTCGCGTTGTCCGCCTGCGGTGGGCCGCCGCCGAAGCATGTGCTGTACGTCACGAACGAGCGTGCCGGCACGGTAACGATGATCGATACGGACAAGCAGGAGGCCATTGGCACGATCACCCTCGGTAAGCGCCCGAGGGGAGTGGTGGTGAGCCCCGACAAGACGCGCGTCTACGTCGCGCTCAGCGGCTCGCCCATCGCCGGTCCGGGCGTCGATGAATCGACGTTGCCTCCGGCCGACAAGGGCGCCGATGGCATCGGTGAAGTGGACACGACCTCGAACACCTTGCTGAGGGTGCTGCGCGCGGGGTCCGACCCCGAAGGCGTCGCGCTCAGCAAGGACGGCACACAGGCGTTCATCGCGAACGAAGACACGGGGCAGGTCAGCATCGTGTCGATTGCCGACGGCCACGTCTCGGAGTCGTTCAAGGTAGGTGACGAGCCCGAAGGCATTTCGCTGACGCCTGACGGCAAACAGGCCTGGGCGACGTCGGAAGACGCCGGCGCCGTGTATGTGATCGACCTTGCGTCGCACGCCGTCGTGAAATCGATCGAGGTGGGTGCCCGACCCCGCTCGATCGCGTTTCTTCCAGACGGGTCGCGTGCGTACATCCCCGCCGAGAACGAGGGAACGCTGACCGTCATCGACACGGCCTCGCTCACCGTCCTGAAGAAGATTGCCCTTGGTGAAGGAATGCGGCCGATGGGGCAAGCCATGTCGCCCGACGGGAAGCAGCTCTACATCTCGACTGGGCGCAGCAAGATGGTGCTGATTGTCGATACGACCACCGACGCGGTCGTGGGGTCGATCGAAGCGGGCCAACGGCCCTGGGGCATTGCCGTCTCCGAGGACGGCAAGACGCTCTACACCGCGAATGGACCCTCGAACGATGTGTCGATCATCGACCTGGCGACCCGGACGGTGACGAAGAAGATCGCCGCAGGCGACGGCCCGTGGGGACTCGCGCTGGTCAACCGTTAGGGGCTATGATGCGCGCCGTCCGCTACTCTCGGTAATGGAGGCTGGATCGATGACGCGCATGCGATGGTTTGGTGTAGCAGTCGGCGCCCTGCTGGCGCTCGTGCCCTCGGATCATCTGACCAGTCTGTCCGCGCAGACCAGGTCCAGCCCCGCCACGGTCAACTGGTCGCTCCACAATCTTGATCTCGCTGGCTCGCGGTACTCGACGCTCGACCAGATCAACCGGGCCAACGTGAAGACGCTGACCCCTCGGTGGCTGTTCCAGCACGGGGTCATCGACGGCGTCAGCAACCAGACCACACCCATCATCGTTGACGGATCGATGTACGTGACCGATTCGCGCGGCAGCGTCTATGCGGTCGATGCGGCCGACGGCCATCTGCTCTGGTCCTACGACGTGACGGCCAAGCTCGGTGGTGGCGCGCGCGAAGGGTACGTCTTCCGGAACCGTGGCGTGACCTACGCAGACGGCGTGGTCTACACGGCGGGCGGGTCGTTCATCTTTGCACTCGACGCCAAGACCGGAAAGCCGATCCCGACGTTTGGCAAGGACGGACAGGCCAGCGTCATTCTGGACGTGCTGAACCAGCGGTACGGTGAAGTGAAGTCGGCCATCAGCATGGGCTACTGGTTCACGACCGCGCCCCAGTTCTACAAGGGCGTGCTCTACATCGGCAGCACGCGCAGCGAGAGTCACATTCCGGGTGGTCACGTACTGGCGATCGACGCCAAGACCGGCAAGGTGATCTGGCACTTCAACACGATCCCCCAGGAC
>JBEBGB010000823.1:0-2391 GCA_040081675.1 Vicinamibacterales bacterium | reverse complement strand
ATCGTCATCGCCGGCCACTTCGACACGAAACGCTACAGAGAGTTCCGCTTCGTTGGCGCGAATGATGGCGGCTCGAGTACGGCGTTCCTCATCGAGCTGGCGCGCGTGCTGAAGACGCGTCGAAACGCGCTCACGATCGAGCTGCTGTTTCTCGACGGCGAGGAAGCGGTTGGCGAGTGGCAGGGAACGGACCACACCTACGGCAGCCGACACTACGTGCAGCTCGCGAAGCGCGACGGCTCACTTGCCTCTCTGAAGGCACTGTTGCTGGTGGACATGATTGCGGATCGCGATTTGCGCATCCGACGCGACCTGAACTCCACGTCGTGGCTCACGGACATCGTCTGGAACGCCGCGCGCACGCAGAAGCTGGGCGAGTACTTTGTAAACGACCGCACGGAAATCGAGGACGACCATCTGCCGTTCATCGAAGCCGGCGTGCCTGCGCTGGACATCATCGACCTCGAATACGACGCCTGGCACACGCCCCTCGACACGCTCGATGCCGTCAGTGCCCGCAGCCTGCAGGTGGTGGGCGACGTCCTGCTTGCAGCGCTCCCTCAAATCGAACGGCGCCTCTCGGGACGGTAGGACCAGAAGGCTCTGGGCTTTGGGCTACAGGCTCTGGGCGTCGAGCTGACGCTCACACTGATGAAAGAGCCCTACCACGGAGACAGACGGAGGTCACTGAGCAGACATATGGAACAGCCTGGTGAGAAGAGACGCGTGCCTGCCCAGCCTGCCGTGCCTGGTCCAAGGCAATCTGTCCTGAGTGCCCGTCCAAGGTAAGCTGTCGTGCGTGCCTGACTTCGTCGATATTCACAGCCATGTGCTCTACGGACTGGACGACGGTGCTTCGACGATCGACGAGAGCATCGCGATGCTGGAGATGGCGCGCGACACCGGCACAACGGACATCGTCGCCACGCCGCACGCCGATACGCAGTACGCGTTCGATCCGCAAAAAGTCGAGGCGCGGATTGCGGAGCTCTCGGCGCGCGTCTCCGGCATCACCATTCACCGCGGCTGCGACTTCCGGCTCGAGGTGAGCAACATCGAAGAGGCGCTCAGGAACCCGACGAAGTACACCATCAACCACCGCAATTACCTGCTGGTGGAATTCCCGCACATGACCGTGTTTCCGAGTTCGGGTGGGATCTTCGCCCAGTTGCTCGATGCGGGCATGACGCCCATCATCACGCACCCGGAACGCAATGCGTTCCTGCAACAAAATCCCGACGAACTGACGAAGTGGGTGGAAGCCGGGTGTCTCGCGCAGGTGACGGCCGCGTCGTGTACCGGTCTGTTCGGGAAGCGGGTGCAGTCAACCGCACATGCCTTGATGCAGCGGGGCGTCGTGCACTTCATCGCGAGCGACGCGCACGACGCGAAAAACCGCACGCCTGACCTACGCCAGGCCTACGCGCAGCTCACGAAGCAGTGGGGCGCAGAACGCGTGCGTCCGCTGTTCGTGGACAATCCGCGCGCCGTGCTCAGAGGTCAGGAAGTGGACGTGTGGTCGGCCGGACCGGTGCGTCCTTCGAAGAAGTGGTACGAGTTCTGGCGCTGAGCCCGCGTCACGTCCGAAGAATGACAGCCACAAACGTCGCGAAATCATCAAGACGCTCGAGGATGATGCGCCGGACAATGTCCAGGCTGAGCGCCTGGTAGTCGTGGATCGCGACGTTTCGAAAGCCAACCATCTTCTTCAGTCGATCGGCAAGAAGAGCGTCGATGATATTGGCGCTTTCGAGCAGCGTGAATGCCTCGCGTGTGTCCTGCGGTATGCCCAGCCGCCGCACGCGTACCAGATGCATGGCCGCGTCGATGCTGCTCTCGCACGCGCGCTGCAGGTTCAGGACGATGGCGTCCTGTCGCGTCTGATTTGCCACCAGGTTGGTATCGTCGCCGGCGTATTCTTCACGGACGCGGCGGACGGCGCGTTCGATCGAGGCGGCCTTGTTGACGAGGACGTCATCGACCATACACGGTGCCTTCAGCCGCCACGCGCGCGAGAATTCCGCGCCGCTCTTCGTTGAGCCTGGCATACGCACCGAGTGCGCGGTCCTCGAAGGCGCCGCGGTTCACCGCGTCACCGTCGTGGATCAACTGTCCGCTTCCAAGGACCTGGACAGCCAGTACCGGTGATGCGGCGCGAAGGTCCACCAGATCCACGTCGCGTCCGAGCAGCACCGCGAGTTGTTCCTGGGCGTCGAATCGGACGTTGGGAGCAAGGGGCGAGCACGGCAAGACGGCAATGTCGACGTCGCTCGACGGAACCGCATTGCCGTGTGCGGTCGAGCCGAATCGGTACACAGCGATCACCTCGCCCAGCGTCCGTCGCAGCAACTGGACAACTTCGGTGTTCTCGCGCTCGTGGTTCGAGGTGGG
>JBEBGB010000822.1:0-2395 GCA_040081675.1 Vicinamibacterales bacterium | reverse complement strand
CCGACTCGAAGTACTACTACAACCCGGACGTCGTCCTGGGCGACCGCATTGCCTTCGGCTATCCCTATCCACCTCCGAGCCTCATTCTCTCGGTGCCGGCGTATGTGATGTTCGGCGACTACCGCTACACCGAGCTGGCCTTTCTCATCGCGGCGGCCGCGCTGATTGGGTACTCGAGACACCATCTGGCAGCACCACTCGCGGCGATGACGCTGTTGACCACCCCTCGAGGCTTCTTCGTGCTCGAACAAGGATGGACCGAGCCGATTGCGATTTTCCTTGTGGCGCTGACGACCCACCAAATGATGCGGGGACCGTTTCAGGCAAGCTGGTCCGCTGGTCTCATGCTCGCCACCAAGCAGTACTTGCCGTTCACCGGTCTCTCGGTGCTTCGCACGCTTCTGCTCGATCGCCGACGCTGGATGGTGACGCTGCTAATCATGGTCGTCACTGGCGCCATCTGCATCCTGCCGTTCGCGCTGTGGCACATCAACGCGTTCATGCGAAGCGTCGTCTGGCTGCAAACGCTCGAGCCCTTTCGCACCGACTCGCTGAGCTTTCTGATCTGGGCTGACAGAAGCGGCATGGGACGGGGCTCATTTGTCTGGGCTATCGTCGCCGCGATTGTCGCGGCAGTGGTCAGCCTCTTCACGACACGCAACACGCCGTCCGGTTTCGCCGCGTCCGCCGCCATCATCATGTTCACGATGTTCGTGCTCGGCTCGAAGGCCTTCTGCAACTACTACTACTTCGTGATCGGCGCGATGTGCGTGGCCATCGCAGCCTTCGCAGGACCGGGCGAAGAGGAAGTTACGGTCCGGTGATCGGCTCGACGTGCGCGTAAACGGGCTCGTGTGAGGAGATCAGGCGCGCGCCGCGCTCCGCCAGGCGCAGGTGCTCGGGCGGCATCGCCACGGTCACAACCGCGTCTTCATGACCCGTCACCCTGAACCGGGGCGTGAACATCACCACCCAGTCCTCCTCCACCGATACGATGCGGCCCCGCTTCTGAAGATCGAGGATCGCCCCGGCTGCGTACCCCCACGCGTCCTGGTCGATCTTGATGAGCGGCCGCACGATGTGTTCCGCTGTCATGTAGACCTCGAGGTCGTCCGCCAGTGCGCGTGCTATGTTCGCCTCGGCCGCCGGAGCGAATGACCGATCGACCACGTCATTCAACTGGCGCACACCAGCGGTCGCGGCGATGCCGAGCAGGAGCATTCCAACGCCCCACGCGGTCGAGCGCGGCAGACCGTTCAGCCTCGTCGTCGAGGTAAAGATTGCGTCCAGCAGCAACGCCAGGCTGATCACGCCGAGTCCGGAGATCCAGAAGACGTCGTGGTCGAAGACCTGCTCGTCGATGCGTGTCGCAGACCACAGGGAAACGCCAGAGACAAGGATCAACAGAAGACCAAGAGCGACGCTGAATGTGTCGCGACGCCGCGCACCGATCGCCACGACTCCCACGAGGCCCAGCAATTCGCCGAGCGAGAGCCACTCTGCCCATCGCACAGAGCTCTCAGCGAACGGCCATCCATGTGCCACGTAGAAGTCAGGGCGCAGCACCCCAACAAACATGTCTGCCCAGGCTGACACTGCCACCGAAAGCGGCTGGCTGCCTCGTGACTGCTGTGCGAAGAACTGCCACAGCTCGGTGACGTTTCCGCGGGGACTGCCGGTGAGCTGCTCGTAGATCGGCAAAGCCCAGACAACCGCGAGCACGACGCCCGCTGATGCAATCGACCTGCGCCTGGCAGAACGCGGGTTCCTGTCACTCGTTCCAACAACCACTCTCAGGAAGGCAACGACGCCTACGGCGAGGACGCTCGGCATGAGCGCAATGTGAGCCTGGCCCGAGAGGCTCGCCAGAAGTGCCACCATCGGCAGCATCGCGGCACGGCCCGCAACAACGTCCGCGGCGACGACGACCAGCGCCGTTGTTGGCACCAGCGTGACGTGCGGATTCCACGGACTGGCCATCGCCTCGGATGCTCGCCACGCCAGCAAGGCGAGCATCGCGCACGCTGTGACGGCCAGTGTCGGCCGACGGCGCATGAGCACCGCGAACACCACCACCATTGATGCCACGGACATCGCCACGGCTCCGGCGTGGAGTCCGGCCGTCTTGGCTCCGGCAAGCGAATAGAAAGGTGCGAGCAGGAAGAAATACAGCGGGCCGGGATGATGCCATTGAAAGCGCGAGTATGCGCCCAGGAGCAACCGCCCCTGCGAGGCGAGGAGCGTGTAGCTTTCAATGACCGCGGTGTCAGACGTCGCCGGGGCATTCGCCGCGCGCCGCGCAATAACGATCAGCGCGGCGCAAGCCAGCAGCGAGAGGAACAGCAGCAGCGCTCGTCGCGCACCTACGGACACGGCGTCAGCATCTCACGGCCGT
>JBEBGB010000821.1:0-2398 GCA_040081675.1 Vicinamibacterales bacterium | reverse complement strand
GGTGCACGTCGCGCTTGGCGGCACCGTGTTCTGGACGTGGCTCTTCATCCCGGTCGTACTGCTGCCGATTTGTTTCATGAGTCTTGGTCTCGGGTGGGCATTCTCGAGCCTGGGCGTCTTCGTCCGTGACCTGAACTACACCGTGACCCTCGTCCTGCAGGTGCTGTTCTTCCTGACACCCATCTTCTACTCGGCGCAGTCGATACCGGCGTCGTTGCAGGTCATCGTGCGCTTCAATCCGATCGCCAGCGGTGTGGAAGGTCTTCGCGCCGCGATCTTCACCGGCACGATCACCCAGTGGCCTGCGCTGGCCGCATCAGGCGTCCTCGGGTTGGTGATGATGCTGTTCGGATACGCCTGGTTCATGAAGACGCGTCGCGCGTTCGGGGACGTCATCTGACCGTGGGCGCTGCAGCCGACGAGACGGGCGCTCTCGAACCGGTGGTCTCTGTTCGGGACGTGGGCAAGAAGTACCGCGTCTACAACCAGCCCCAGGACCGACTCAAGCAGATGGTGCTCTCGCGATTCGGCCGCGAGTACGGCACTGATTTCTGGGCGCTCCGTCACGTGAACATGGACCTTGCCGCGGGTGAACGCTTCGGTATCATCGGCCGAAATGGGTCTGGCAAGAGCACGCTGCTCCAGATGATCGCTGGCACGCTGGCGCCGACCGAAGGCGAAGTGCGAGTTCGCGGTCGCGTGTCCGCGCTGCTCGAACTGGGCAGTGGGTTCAACCCGGACTTCACGGGTCGTGAAAACGTCTTCATCAACGGTGCGATCCACGGGCTGTCCCACGAGCGCGTCGCCGAACGCTTCGAGGCCATAGCCGCGTTTGCCGATATCGGCACGTTCATCGATCAACCCGTCAAGCTCTATTCGAGCGGCATGTTCCTGCGCCTTGCGTTTGCGGTGGGCACGAGCGTCGACGCCGACATTCTGCTGATCGACGAAGCGCTGGCTGTCGGCGACGTGTTCTTCCGGCAGAAGTGCTATCGCAGGTTCGACGAGCTGCGAGAGCGCGGTGTGACCATCGTGCTGGTCTCACATGGACTTGGCGACATCGAACAATTCTGCGACCGTGCGCTGCTCGTGGATCGAGGCGAACCGCTCTTTGTCGGACCATCTGCTGCGGCAGTCAAGCAGTACTACCTGGTCGAGAGCCGCGGACGCATCGCGAGCGCGCCCCGAGTACAGGCGGCGTCTGGCGAGGCAGCATCGACGCATGTGCTCGAGTGGCCCGACACCCTGCCTGCGCATGCCGTGCCCGACGCCGGCCAGCGAATGGACGGGTGGGCACGGTGCGTGGCCATCGGTGTCTGCGATGATACCGACGAGGAGTGTCGGGTGTTCGAACAGGGCCAGCACGCGGTCTTCTGGTACGAATTCGAGGCCCTTCGGGACACCGATGTTCCGGTGGTCGGGCTCGTGCTCCAGAACGACAAGGGCGTCATCGCGCACGGCAAGAGCACCCTCGAGTCTGGCGCGGAGGTTCCGGACGGATTGCGCCGGGGGGAACGCTTCCGTGTTCGACACAGGATTGCGCTCGAACTCGGGCTCGGCGAGTACACCTTCGAGATCGGTCTGGCCATGATGAATCGGGAGATTTATGCTCAACGACGCCAGCTCACGCACGCCGAGTTGTCGGCGGCGATGGTCTGGTTGTGTGCGGTTCCCGCTGCGGGCCAGTTCACTGTGGTGTTTCGCCGCAAGGCAGGGCATGTGCAGCTGCTCCACCACGGCGTCGCCAATCTTCCGGGCGACATGCAGACCTCCACGGTGCGAGCCGTCTGACGTCCCTCCCGCAGCGATCATGATGAAGAACCCATGGCCGTGATTCGAATACGCCGATGATCCGTTCCTGCTGGTGCGACACGCCGTCGTTGTCACCGTTCACCGAGGAATACCTCGCCTGCGCCCACTGCGGCACGCTGGTCAGCCAGTTCGCGCATGAACGTGATGTGGCGCACGTCAGCGCTGACGAGTCCGATCTCTATGGCAAGAACTACTGGTTCGACCATATGGAGAAGGATCTCGGCTTCACCAACATTTACCAGCGTGCGCGAACCGATCTCAGCGAGCGGTGCCTCTATTGGCTTCGAGCGCTGCTCGACTATCGAACACCTCCCGCCCGCGCGCTGGAACTCGGGAGCGCGCACGGGGGATTTGTCGCGGCGCTTTCGTGGGCAGGGTTCGACGCCTCCGGGCTCGAGCTGAGCCCGAGCATCGCGCAGATCGCGCGCGAGCTGTACGGCGTCCACATGCTGGTTGGGCCGATCGAAGACCAGGCCATACCCGAACACTCGCTCGACATCATCGCGTTGATGGACGTGTTGGAGCACCTGCCGGACCCGGTCTCGACCGTTCGACACTGCGTCACGCGGCTCAAGAGCGGCGGGGT
>JBEBGB010000820.1:0-2399 GCA_040081675.1 Vicinamibacterales bacterium | reverse complement strand
GCGAACTGTCCCGCCAGCGCCGCGAACCAGGCGTTCACGAGAAACAAGGCAGAGAGCGCCGCCCGGATCGCCAGATGCCGCCACGTCGCGCCCTGCCGAGCCACGCTGAACCCGGCGGCCACTCCCGTCAGCGCGGCCAGTGCCGTCGGCGCGGCCCACGAGAAACGATCGCCGATATTGCCCAGCGTCGCGGCCCCAACGGCCGCGACAATCGCCATCGCCATGAGGAACGCCGCCTGGCCACTCTCGACGCGAATCACGGTCGCAAGAATCGCGATGCCCAGCGGAATGAGCCAGACCTGGGCGCGCAGGGCGACGCGCGCCAGCGCGGCGAGGTCAACGCCTGGGCCCGGTTCGAGCCGAGAGAGCGTGGCTGCTCCGAGAAGCCTGCTCAGGCGCCACCGCGAGTCGAGCCGTTCGAAATAGGCCGTGTCTTCGACACGCGGGTCGGCGAGGATGTCGGCGACACGTGAGGTCGCGCCGAGGCGGTAGTGCCACGTCCTATCGCCCTCTGGCCGGGAGGGCTCCATTCCGTAGCGTCGCTCGAGTTCCGCCCGCGTCACCGCATCCACGGCTGGGCTCCACCGTACGTTCACGAAGCGCGGAGCCACCGACGGCGGGTTGACGGCCAGCACGTCACCCGATCGCCACACGGACCGCTCGTGGCCTTCGGCGAGCCCCCGCCATATTCCCATCGTGACGATCGCGGCAACCAGCACGATGGTCAGCGCAGCGGCCCACGACCGTGGCCGCTCGCGCGTCAGGGCCAGGACCAGCAGGGTAACGCCGAAGATCACCCCGACGAGGGGAGATGCCGCTGTCGCCAGCAGCGTGAACGCCGCGAACGCGGCTGCGCGGGCGGGCGCGGGGCGTTCGAGATACCACGGTACCAGCGCCAAGCCCGCCGCCGTCACAGCCAGCGCGGGCCACGCCCGTGGCGCCGGGTCGATCAGCCATGCGAACGCGACTCCGGCGGCGACTCCCCATCCCGAGCGGGTCAGCTGCCACCCCACGAGAACGAGCGCCAGCGCCACGAGGCAGCCTTGTAGCACCGCGGGATATGGCGGCCATTCGACCACCACGCTGCCCAGCGCTATCGCGAACGCGGCCCACACCGCACCGCCGCGGCTGGCAACGGCGGGGACATCTCTTGTGTGCTCGCGGGACGCGGCAACCTCCAGGAGAACCCATGTTGCGCCCGCCACGAAGACGAGACGCCATGCCCATAGCGGCCACAGGTCCACTGCGACATCGGATGGCAGCAACCCGAGCTCGCTGTAGAAGGGGAACCAGTCGCGAAAATAGACGAACTCGTTAACGGCGTCCCACGGTCGCTGCGTGAGAAGCGTGGCGACAGTGAGTGCGATGCCGAACGTGCGGCGGCGGGCGGGTGGCGTGGCATCCCACGCAGTCGCGAACAGCACGACGACGACGGGCGCGAGAAACATCAGATAACGCCAGATGTCGTGGGTCAACAGCGTGACGGGAATCACGACCACGAGGAACGCGGCCCACTCGATTTCGCGACGGAAGAGCGCCCATACACGCCGGCCGGCGACGACAACCGCAAGGCTGACGCCGCCGAACACCGTCAGAAGAAAGTAGGCGAACAGGAGTACGAACACCGGGTTTTTGAGGTTGTCCAGCGCCTGGACGAGGAGTCGCGCGTCCTCCTGGATGAGACCGGGCATCAGCCTGGACACCACCCAGCGCATACCGGCGAACAGGGCAACCGCCGGCGCGTACGTGAGAAGCGCTGGCCCGACCCGCCTGGTCATTCGCACTTCACGGATGAACCCGAAGATCGGAAGGCCGATACCGAACTCTCGTGACAACACCGCCGCCAGGCACGCAATCAGTCGCAGCCACCTCGGCCCCCGCAACACCGCGAGCGTCGCCAGCGCGAGGACCGCGCACGCGCCAAGGTCGATGAGTGTCGGGTAGAACGCGAACATGCGAGCGACCGAGATGCACAGGAACAAATTCACGACGAGCCACCGCTTGCCGGCCGGATCGGTGCAATAGCGGTCGTACAGGGAGCATACGGCGAACGCGAGCGCGAACGCGTAGACGTAGTTCATCGCCGCGAAGGCCGCGATCGGGTTTCCCAGAGCGAGGTAGGCCGGCACGTTCAGCAGGATCACCGCCGGGCGCATGAGGATGTTGTGCGTCGCTTCGTCCAGGCGTCCCTGGAGCAGGCTCACGTACAGTCGCCCGTCCCACCCGGCTCCGCCACCAACCTCGATTCGGCTGGTGATGACCGCGGCGACGCCGAGCAGAACGGGCGCCAGTACCGCCAACCGGATGTTCTCGCTGCGAATGCCGCGCATGTCAGACCAACTTGGACGGCTGCCTCATTGAGCGACCGTGCTCCCTAGCGCTTCACGAACAACACGTCG
>JBEBGB010000168.1:0-9286 GCA_040081675.1 Vicinamibacterales bacterium | reverse complement strand
ATGTTGTTCGTCTGGATGATGGCGAAGGCCGGCTCCACGGTTCCCAATCAACCTCCAGAACGGTTTGCGCAGACGGTCGCCCTCGACATTGGGCAGGCGCTCGACCGCGCCCCGATGGACGTCGAGCAGTACGTGCGCCAGGAGTACGCGAAGGACTCGCAGCCCTTTCTCGTCACGCTGACCGACGGTCGCTCTCTCGAAATGGGCGCGAGCTTTCCGGAAGCCATGAAGGCTGACGGCCGTGCTCGGCTCGAGATGCTGCGTAACCTGGACCCTGCACGTCTCGGGCGTGGCGGACCGTTTGGCCGGGGCGGAGCATTCCGCCAGCCCGGAGGTGATGGGTCGCCCGACGACCGCGGGCCGCGCCCCTACTCCACGGACCAACCCAGGCCCGGTCCGCCATCTGGTCCTCTTTCTGGCGCTCTCCCGGACCCCGACTCGAGACAACCGTTCGACGGACCTCGTCCTCCGTTTGATGGAATGGGACGCTTCCCCCCCGATCTTGCACCTGGCGATCGTGGACCTGGCTTCGGACGCGGCGGTCAGCCATTCCGGCCGCGGCCCGCACTGATCATCGCTGGCGGCCGCGTTGTCGGCCTCGTGGTGGTTCCCGCACAACCACCATTCACGTTTCTGCTGACCCGATATGCGCCGTCGCTCATCACGGTTGCCGTAGCCACGCTGGTTGTCGGCGGCATCCTCGCGGCGTTCGTCGTGTTCGGCCCGGCACGCCGACGGCTGAAAGGCGTCGAAGAAGCGGCGCGGCGGCTCGGCGCGGGAGATTTGCACGCGAGGGCACCCGTCACAGGGAGCGACGAGGTAACGGCTGTCGCATCAGCCTTCAACGCGATGGCCGAGGAGCTCGCCTCGCGAACCGAGGCATTGGTCGAAGCCGACCGCGTGCGCCGACAACTGCTCGCCGATGTGTCGCACGAACTCAATACGCCCGTGACGGCGATGCGCGGCTACCTGGAAACGTTATCGATGCCGGAACTCTCGCTCGATGATGCAACGCGGGCGAAGTACCTGGCGATTGTGGGAGACGAGACAGCGCGGCTCGAACGCCTGATCGGCGACTTGCTGGATCTCGCCCGACTCGAAGGTGGAGGCGGTGTGCTGCAGATCGCGCCGCTGCAGGTGCGTGACCTGCTCGAGCGGGTAGTCGCGCGGCACGAGCAATCGGCACAACGTGCGGGAGTGAGACTGGATGTCGGGGTCGAGCCCGGAGGCGACGTCGTCGCCGTGGATCGCACACGGTTCGAACAAGCCTTGCAGAACCTCGCGGCCAACGCGTTACGCTACGCGCCCGCAGGCACATCGGTGCGGTTGCACGCGTCGAACGAGAACGGCACAGTGACCATTCGCATCTCGGACGCCGGGCCAGGCATTCCAGCGGAACACCTGCTTCGCGTGTTCGATCGGTTCTACAAGGGTGACTCATCGCGAGCTGTACACGCCAGCGAGAGCGGCGGCAGCGGTCTCGGGCTCTCCATCGTCAAGGCGATCGTCGAACGGCATGGAGCGCGCATCTCGGTGACGAGCAAGCCCGGTGAAACGGTATTCACGATCGCCGGCGTGCCGACCAGAGCTGGCGTTGAACCGGTGCTCGCGTCACGATAGGCCGCCTGCTTCATACGCGGGCGCGAGCCGCAGACCGCTCTTGATTTCTTCGAATGCCCGCTGCAGTTCGAGCACCATGCGCGGCACGCGATTGGCGCGCGCATACACCCAGCCCGTCTCGCGTGCCAGCTCGTGCCCCTCGATGCGCGAGCAGAAGAACTGTCCGTAGCTGACCTCCCGCGCCACGGCCTGATAGGGCACGATGCTGATGCCCAGTCCCGTTTTCACCATCGCCTTGATGATCTCGACATTCTCGGTGTCCATCACGATTACCGGCTCGATCTTCTCGGTGACGAAGAGCGAGTCGATGACCCGACGCGTCGCGGATCCAGGCTCGAACAAGACGAACGGTTCGCCTGCCAGGTCCTGCGGCACTATCTTCTTCCGCTTGGCCAGCGGGTGCGACGGCATGGTCACCAGCATGAGCTCCTCGCGGAGCACTGGAACGGTGACCAGATCCGACTCTTCAACGGGCAGCGTCAGCAGTCCCGCGTCGTGACGACCAGCACGGATTTCCTCGACCGAGCGAGTCGCTGTCGCCACCGTCACGCGAATGTCGAGTTGCGGGTGCACCCGTTTCAAATGCTCGAGCAGAGGCGGCAGCACATACAGGCAGACCGTCATTCCGCCCGCGAGTCGCAGCGTTCCTCGCAGCGCCCTCGTGTGATCGGTGATGGCGCCAACCGTATCGCGCACGTCCTGGAAGACGCGCTGACCAAGCTGAACGAGGCTTTCAGCGGCAGGCGTCATCCGAACCTGACGTCCTACGCGCAGGAACAGGGGCTCACCCAGTTCATCTTCGAGCAGCGCAATCTGTCGACTGATCGCCGACTGCGACACATTGAGTTTGCGACCACACGCCGTGAACGAGCCCGTCTCCGCGATCGCCTGGAGAATTTCGAGCTGGCGCAGATCCATTGGAAGCCCAGGATTGCAGAATTGTCCGATTGCGGCAAGGATCGTTACCGCAGATGACAGACGCGAAGTATTTCTTGATTGGCACCGACGGCAAGCACCATGGACCCCTCTCCACAGACGACGTGCGACAGTGGCTGGCGGATGGACTCGCGAGCCGATACTCGCGTGCGCGCCGGGAGGCGGAGGATCAATGGACGGCCCTCCGCGACATGCCCGAATTCGAGGGGGAGACACGACCGCCACACCTGAGCGGCAGCTCGTCAACCGAGGCTGAGCCGGACGCGACAGACGCTGCGCATCAGACCGCCGCTCCGCCGCAAGGTAGTGCGGCAAATGGTCTTGATCCACTGAACTGTTTCCGGCGAGCCTGGTGGCTGGTCGCCGGCGACTTCGCCGTGCTCGGAGGTTGGACGCTGCTCTCGGCCATCCTCATCATCGCGCTGAGCCTCGTGCCAGGAGCAGGCGGCATCGTCGCGATGCCCGTGAACTACCTGCTGCAAGCGGCCGTGTACGCACTGTTCCTGGCGCGCATGCGCGGCCTCCGCCCTTCGTTCAGAGACATCGCGCTCGTCATTCGCATCTCGGCGGTGCAAATCGTGCTGGCAGGACTGGCGCAGGCTCTCATCGCGTCTCCCGTGCTGCTGGCGTCGCGCGTCCAGAACAATCCGGCCATGCTCACCGCGCTGGTGGTCCTGCTGGTGCCGTGCTTGTACCTCCTGGTCGGATACGTGTTCGTGCTGCCGCTCATCGTCGACAAGCAGATGCCGGTGTGGAACGCGATGGAATTGAGTCGGACAACGGTCCAGCGCGCGTGGTTTTCTGTCTTCGGCCTGTTGATGGCGGCGGGCATGCTCATCTTCGTGTCCGCGATTGCGCTTGGCTTCGGGCTCGTCTTGACCCTGCCACTGTGCACGGGTGCCCTCGCGTACGCCTACGAGGACTTGTTCAACCGCTGAGCACGGGGCGCCAGGAGTGTTTCGGCGCGGAGTGATACGTCAAGACCGTGCCGGTGACAGGTGTCGGCCTAGGTTCGCGTCCTCGAGCGCTTGGGGTCCGGCCAGTACGCGAACTCGTCCTCGTAGCACACGCCTTCCAGGTCCGCGACGCGGGCCTGGAAGTATGCCTGCGCATCGGCAATGGCCTGGTTATAGATCGTCGGCCCGATCTCCTTCAGCACGAAGTCGAGCATCAACGCTGCCTTCAGGTCTCCCATCTCTGTGTCGAGATTTTCGGCCACGTAACGCTTGAGCGATGCCTGGAGTCGCTTCAATTTCTCGGGCGGCAGGTTGATTGCCACTTGTCTACCCCAGTCTCGAGCCTGTAAACGGCAGACGTTGACGGGCAGCCAGCCTCATGCCTTCGCCTCGTCTGCCCAGTCGAGCGCGTCGCAGGGGAAGACCGTACCTTCAGGAAAACGCAAGGCGAACTCCTGATCTAGCACGCGCAACAATTCCGTCGGCGTCGCGATGGTACGCGTCCGCGCTTCGCCGTTTCGACTGCGGAGTGTGAGGTCACGATTCACCAGGGTGAGACGCTGACCGTCTGGTAACGCCCGCGCGGCAATCAGGCGGTTCCGGAAGTGTGACTGCGGGTGTGCGCTCGTGAACCAGTTGGCCAACTCGCGATCGATCTCTGGCATCTCCTCGCCGGTGAACTCGAGCACATCGTGCCAGTCATCGCCGAGTCGCGCTTGATGGAAATACCGCGAGCCTTCACGCAGGATGCGTCGCGGTTCGTGGAGTGTCGCCTGTTCGCCGTCCAGATCCAGCCGAAAGGCGGACGTCAGCGACATGCTGCCGACGCCAACGTCGGCGACCCACGGTGCGCCGCCGATCTGCACGCTGAGAAACAGATGCGTGCGGGCCGGGGTGTAGTCGCGGGGACGTTGATAGCGCACGCGAGCACTGAGCGGCGTCACCTGGAAGCCAATCGTCTGGAGAACGTGCAGCAACAGCCCGTTCTGCTCGAAGCAGTATCCGCCACGGCGCCCCGTGACGAGCTTTCGCTCCAGCGCGTCTGGCGAGAGATCGATCGGACGACCGAGGAGCACGTCCAGGTTCTCGAACGGCACAGACTGCGCGTGCGCCTGCATGATGCCGTTCAGCGTGCCGAGATCGGCCTGGGCGGGTCCCGAATAGCCGATTCGAGCGAAGTAGCGACCGAGATCAATCACGTGCCGCAGCTGCCTCCCCGGGCGCTGCCCCAATGAGCCAGGCCACGGCTGTCCCGCGGTCGTCGAACACATCGAAGTGACCATCGCGTCGTTCGGCTTCGAGCAACTCGTGGAATCTACGGCTGGGACGCGGGGCGCCAGGCTCGCGCACAACGGCAGCCCGCACGTGATACGTGCGGAGCTTCTGAAGAATGTCGCCGGCTTCACGAGAACTGACGTCGAAAAACCGCGGTGTCAGGTTGGAGGAGTACAGCAACGCCAGGCGCGTCGGCACCGCGAAGCAGGCCTCGAGGACAAGGGTCACATCCTGCGGAACACGCATGCAGGAGCGGCAGGCGGCGCACTCGACGAACTGGATTCCGGCTTCTTCAACTGTCTGCCATTCAACAGCGGTCATACGGTCGGCACCCGGCGGAAAGTACGAAGGAAGACGTCGCGATCTTCGGCCTCGGCAATCGCGTCGCCGAGCCGCGCGGCCTCCAGGTAATGCTCGGCGTGCAGCGCCGTGTCGCCGGCAGCATGTGCCGCGGCCGCCAGCGTGGCATGAGCGAAGGCCTGCTCCCAATCGGGCGCTGGATGTTCATTGAAGTAGTTGAAGCTGGACATCGCATACCGCAGAGACAGCGGGCCCTCTCCGCTCAGCGCGTGCGCCATCCCGAGCAGCATGTTTGCACGCGCGTCGTTCAGCTCGGTCCCGACGCGTGCCCAGTGCCACGCGGCCGCGTGTGCGGCGTGCAACATCTCGTGCGATTCAGACGGAGTGCGCGTGTCTTGCTCGATGAGAGCCCATGCGCGGTTGTTACATGCGACAGCAAACCACTTCTGCCACTTCGACACTTCTTCGGGTGATGGACGTTCGGCCACGACAAATCATACCGCCCTTGACCGGTGCGTGTCGGCAACGCGCACCGCGGCGGGTTCTCTCCGCATCTGTAAGGCGGCTGCTCAGCCTTTCGGGACCAGGATCGGTGCGGCGTCCTTCGTCCAGCCCTCGTCCCAGGTTGGACGGGCCGAACGACGAGCGCCGACGCGCAGGCGATCGAGCGTGGACTGGTCACGCGGGAAGGTTTCGAACAGGTCGAAGAGGATGTCCGCGAGTTGTCGCCCGGTGGAGAACAACAGTCCGTTGTCGCTGTGTCTCACCCGCTCAGCCAGACACGCACCGTAGTCGAGCGCGCACACCGGCACGCCCGCGCCGAAGAGGTCGGCCACCTTCATTGGTATGTCGAGGCCTGACGCGGACCTGTGCAAACACAGCCCCAAGTCGGCGCTCCCGACCACCCGCGGATACTCCTCTGGCTCGAGCCAACGCGTACGCAGCTGGATACGGCGAGCAGGAAGCCCTGCGAACAGACGCTCGAATCGTTTGCGTCGTCCACCGTCGCCGGTGACCAGAATCACCAAATCTGTAAATCGGCGGCCCGATGCCGCAGCCTCCCACCCGCGGATCCGATCCTCCAGCCGGTAGACCGCGTCGACAACGAGGTCGAAATCTTCGTCCTCGGTCCAACTCGTCGGGCAGACGATCAGCGCGTTGCCCGTCAGGCGGACACCCAGGCGCCCAAACAGCGCCTGCTTGAAGCGTTCGCGCTCCGAGCGCTCGATCGGCGCAAACACCGAGGCGGGACGATCGTAGAGCACCGTCGGCCGTGCGACGCCGAAGCGGGTCTGCATCCACGCCGCCATTCCTCGCGACACGCAGATGTTCGCGTCGGCGCGCCGGGCACACCGCCGCTCGTACCATCGAAGAAGGCGCACCACTGGATGCCAGCCACCGACTCGCTGGCGGAGGATCGTGAATCCCAGATTGTGCCAGTCAATGACGAATCGCACGCCTTTGGCGCCGAGCGTCAGTCGCGCCACAGCGATGGTCGGAAACGCCTGCGGATTCTGCACGAGCACTAGCGTGGCTCGCTTCAGGTGCCGAAGCACGCTCCACAAACGCATGCCCATTCGCAGCGTGTCGTAGACGGCGGCGATCGCGTACGTGGTGCCGTTGGTCTGCCTGTAGCGCGTTGTCGACGTATCGAAGCGGTGAACGGTGACGCGCGGATCGTCGACGATGGATTTGGGCAGCGCCGTGCCTTCGAACCCGACGAGGTCCACGTCAATTCCGCTGGAGGAGAGCGCCCTCGCGTGGTATTGCATGCGTGCGCTTTTGCCGAGGTCGGCAAGCGCGATGACGACGGCGTTCATTGTGTTGGGGGTGTGCTATCGATTATAGGACGCCGAGGGACGCACGCTGGTTCGATGGAGGGGCTGCGCTAACCGCGCGGCAATTTCGGTTCGCCGGTAATGAGACGAACCCGCCGCTGCATCGTGACAAATGCCCACGCCCACTCTGACATGACCGCGATCCGATTGCGAAAACCAATGAGCCAGAAGATGTGAATAACGACCCAGAGCAGCCAAGCGAACAACCCGTGCACTTTCAGCGGCCCAATGTCCGCAATGGCCGATCCGCGGCCAATCGTGGCCAGGTTCCCGAAGTCGCGATACCGAAAGGCTCGCAGCGGTTCTCCACGAATCGAACGAAGAACGTTCACGGCGGCGTGAGCGCCTCCCTGCTTCGCGACTTGAGCGACACCCGGTAACCACTGATCGTTCTGCTTCAGCGCGCAGATGTCGCCGACGACGAACACCCCTGGGACGCCCGGCACCGCAAGCGTCGGCTCCGCCAACACGCGTCCGGCACGATCGAGGGGCACCGAGAGAGACCGGGCGAGTGGCGATGCTTCGACTCCTGCCGCCCACAAGACCGTCACCGCATCGATGCGCTCGTTGCCGATCGTCACGCCACGTTCGTCCACGCCGGTCACGATTGATCCGGTACGAATCTCGACACCGAGTTTCACGAGTGACCGCGCGGCGCCGTCGCGCAGGCGGGCCGGGAACGCACCGAGGATGACGGCCCCGCCCTCGACGAGTATTACGCGCGCACTCTCGGGACGGATGTTGCGGAAGTCCTGCCGCAACGACTGCCGCGCAATCTCACCGAGAGCGCCGGCGAGTTCGACACCCGTCGGTCCTCCTCCGACGATGACGAACGTGAGCAGGTGCCGTCGAGCGACGGCGTCGGTCTCGCGTTCAGCCGCCTCGAATGCCAGGAGCACACGCCGCCTGATGTCCAGCGCATCGTCGAGGGTTTTGAGCCCCGGGGCGTGCGTGACCCATTCACTATGGCCGAAGTACGCGTGTGCCGCCCCGGTTGCGACGATGAGGTAATCGTACGCGACCGATTCGAACGGCGGCGCATCAGACGATCCAGGTACGTTCAGGCGGTTCGTCTCGAGCAGCACTCTCCTGTTCTCCACGTCGACCACTTGCACATTGGCCAGGAGCACCTTGACGTTCGATTGATGCCTGAGGATCCAGCGAATCGGCGACGCAACATCGCCGGGCGACAGCGCGGCTGTCGCGACCTGATAGAGCAGCGGTTGAAACAAGTGGTAGTTGTGACGATCGATCAGTGTGACGCGGACGGGTGCGCCGGCCAGCGTGCGCGCGGCGTCGAGTCCGCCAAATCCTCCACCGAGAATCACGACATGAGGAGGTGCAACCACTAGGCGATAATATCGAACCTATGGCTTCCTCGCTTCGGCCGCGCGATCGCGATACGCAGCTCAGCGGACCTGTATCGGTGGTCGACACAGCATGCCCGCTGGACTGCCCCGACTGTTGCAGCCTCGCTGTGTCAGTGCAGAACGGCAAGGTGGTCACCATCGATGGATCGCATCGCAATCCAGTCACTGACGGGTTCATCTGCGCCAAGGTTCGCAAGTTTGGTGAGCGCGTCTACGGACCGGATCGCCTGCTCACGCCAGGCATTCGCAGCGGTCGTAAGGGCGACGGCAAGTTCGAGCGCGTGACCTGGGACGTCGCGCTCAACCACATCGTCCAGAAGATGCAGGAGGCGCGCGACAAGAGTGGCGGTGAGTCGATTCTTCCGTACTCATACGGTGGTTCGAATGGCCTGCTGACCCAGGACAACCTGGACGCCACGCTGTGGCGGCGTCTGGGCACCTCGCGACTGGCTCGAACGGTGTGCGCGGCGCCAACCGGCGCGGCCAACATGGGTCTCTACGGCAAGATGCCGGCGGTGACCTACGACGACTACGTCGAGGCTCGCCTCATCGTGCTGTGGGGTGTCAACCCGAACGCGTCGGGCATCCACTTGATTCCGTACATCCGCGAAGCGCAGCGTCGAGGGGCGAAACTCATCGTCATTGATCCGCGCTCGACACAGCTCGGTCGAGCAGCGGACGTGCATCTCGCGGTGGCGCCTGGCACGGACGTCGTCGTGGCACTGGCGATTCACAGGTATCTCTTCACCAACGGGCTGGCCGATACCGCTTTTCTCGACCAGCACACCAGAAATGCCGGGACCTTACGGGAACGAGCCGAGCCCTGGACCATCGAACGCGCGGCGGACGTGGCGGGCATCGACGCCGCCGACCTCGAGCGCGTAGCTCGGATGTACGCCGATGCGTCACCCGCGCTCATTCGCTGCGGCTGGGGACTCGAACGTAATCGGAACGGCGGAAGCGCTGCAGCCGCCGTCCTGGCGTTGCCGGC
>JBEBGB010000819.1:0-2415 GCA_040081675.1 Vicinamibacterales bacterium | reverse complement strand
TTCTCCGAGAGTGCCTGGTTCATCTCGGCCTGCATCCGCGCTTTGTTGTAATCAGCCTCGATAGCGGCGGAGACAGCGCGCTGCTGCAGGAGGTCGTTCTGCATCTGCACACGCAAATTCGCGAGCGAGGCTTCGGCTGCCTGCACCTTCAGCTCGGCTTCCTGTGTTTCCTGATCGAGTTCGGGGTTGCTCAGCTCGAGGACGATGCTTGCTGGAGTGACCGAGGAGCCAGGGCGCAGCAGAATGCGCTCGACGCGACCTTGCGTTGTCGCGGGGATCCATCGCAGGTCCTCTGGCACGAGCGTGCCGAGCCCGCGTACCTGACGCACCATCGGCCCGCGCTTGACCGTGTCGGGCCACAGCGTCGACGCCTCGACTGTCGGCGCGGCCTGTTGCAGCCGGCCCAACCCCACTGAGACCGCCGCGATCGCGACGATGGCAGCAATAGCGCCAGCCGCACGTCGGAGTCGCTTCTGTCGAAGGTTGGATGGGCGCGCGACGTCCATGGCCATGGCTTGCTCTGGTCTCGCGTTATTCCGCCGTTCGCAGCACGAGCGTGACGGCCTGCGCGAGACGCGCCCAGTTGGCGCGCTCGGCGTCGAGCTGTCGACGGCCTGCCCGCGTGAGCGAGTAGAACTTGGCGTCGCGGCCCGTGTCAGTGGCTCGCCACTGTGCAGTGAGCCACCCTCGTGCTTCGAGACGATGAAGCGCGGGATAGAGCGAACCCTGCTGCACCTGCAGAATGTCTTGCGAGATCTGTTGCAGGCGCTGGGCGATGGCGTACCCGTGAAGTGGGCCGAGTGCCACGACCTGGAGAATCAAGAGGTCGAGCGTGCCCTGGAGCAAGTCGGATTTGGCTGGGCTCATGTGATACCTAGTTAATCGACACGTAGAATGGATCGGTCATATGTAGGATGTCAAGGTGTCTCGTCGGACACGATACAGCCCGCATGGGCGGTTGGCGATAGGCGATAGGCGGAGCGTGATACCGACTCGTCCGCGACGAGCATCATCTCGCCGCATCACCGAACTGGGTAAGGGCGAAGGGCTGGGTGGTGGGGTAGCCGCGTCGATACCCTGATTGGCCCCCACACTGGACCGATCAATCCGCGCGTCGCCCTCGGACGGCTGCAGGAACCCCTGCGCTGCGTCGCGCGAACGGCGTTGATTTTGCACACCCAGAAGCGCCGGCCTCACGCTCATTCACCTCCCCTTCTGTTCGGGCGTCGGTCGGGCTCGCAGGTTCCAAGCCCAAGCGGCAGTCACGGCTCGCCACGCCGCAGAGGAGACCCCGGCCACCATGACCCGTAATTCAAGGTCTATCGAGGACACGGACGCCCGGGACACGGAGCCGTCACCCGTGATCGAACGCTTCGTGACGCGCGTCTCGTTGCACCGAGAGCGCTCCGCAGTGTGTCCGCGTTGTGGCTCGCACTATCTGCACCAGTCATCCAGAAAGTGGTGGCAGCGATTGGTGGCACCGCTGTCGGCGCGACGTCCGCACTACTGCGAAGCGTGTCTGTGGCGCGGCTGGCGCCGCCCAGACCCCTATCGATAGAGCCGCCCAGAGACCCTGTCGCTGGAGCGGAGGGGTGTAACCCACACTCCCGGTGTATACTCCCGCCTCGGCCTAAGTTTCACGCCACTCGTGGAACGCGGGGGACCCAAGGTGTAGGGGCGTATCGGCGCACGTTGTCGTAGGGCACTTCCGAGTCCGAGCCCGTCAGCTAACCCCGTCGGCGATTAACTCGGGAGCACGTCTGTGCAATCGACTGCTTCGTCGTCGGCGAGCGCACGCGTTCGCGTCGTCGTCGCCACCACCGTTCTTCTTTCCTTCATTTCATTCTGGCGGGCGGCTGCGATCGTTCTGAGCGATCTTGGCTCTACCGCGTTCTATGTTGGCGGCATTGTCGAGCAGGCGATAGGACGGTCTGCGCCGTGGTTCGTTCTCGGCGTCATGCTGTTCTCGTACGCCGTTCGCGCGCTCTACATCGAGAGTTCCGCCATGTTCGTGCGCGCGGGCGTGTACCGCGTGGTGAAAGAGGCGATGGGCGGCACGCTCGCCAAGCTGTCTGTGTCGGCCCTGCTCTTCGATTACGTGCTGACGGGACCCATCAGCGGCGTGTCGGCTGGACAATACATCGCGAGTCTCGCGAACGAATTGCTGGTGCGGGGTGGTTTCACCCTTCAGCTGCCTCGAGGGCTCGTCGCCTCTGTCATTGCCATCATCATCACCCTCTATTTCTGGTGGCGAAACACGAAAGGGCTTCACGAGTCGAGCGATGACGCCCTGAAGATCATGCAGATCACGACCGTCATGGTCGTCATTCTGATCCTGTGGTGTCTGCTCACGATTCTCGAGCGCGGGGGAAGCCTGCCGCCGGCGCCCATTCCCTCCAACATGCAGTTCTCGAA
>JBEBGB010000818.1:0-2417 GCA_040081675.1 Vicinamibacterales bacterium | reverse complement strand
GTCGCAGGCCCTTGACGCGATCGCCCAAGGCGTCAGCCTGAAGCCCGATGACCGCGACCTCCGCGCGCTGCTCAGGCAGGCACTCTCGGATGCCCGCGCCGAATTCGGTGCGGCCCGACGCGCGGCAAGCGCGGCCAACGGCGACGGAACGCCGAGCTTTGTCGGCGCCGAAGAGCGCGCACAGGAGGGCGCGAGCCTCTCTGCCTCGTCGCCATCGGTTGAGGCCGTCAGGGCATATTGGGCGGCGACTAACGGAATGACGGCCGCCACTGCCGAGGCAAAGCGTGCCGGTCCGAAGGCGTCCACGATCGGAAGCGCTCCGACACCTGCCGGCACCGCAACGCCAACCGCGATAGCGACGCCGACATCAGCGCCAACACCACCACCCCAGACGCCGGCGCAGACGAGCGCGTCGGTCGCAACAGCGACGCCGCGGCCCTCCGAGTCGGCGCCGTCGCCGGTAACGCCGTCACCGGAGACTGTGACAGCGCGCCCGCCGGTCTCCTCACCGGTGCCAGCGCCGTCCGTGGAGCGCGCCGTGGCACCGCCGGCGGTTTCGCAAGAGCCCCCACGACCGGGCGCCAGCGAGCCGACCCGCACAGAGGCCCGCACGCTCGCATCGGACGAACAAGCCATCCGTGCCGTGCTGTCCGCGTACGCCGAGGCACACTCACGCCTCGACGCTGATAGGGTGCGGGCAGTCTTCCCAGCGACGGATGTCGCCGCACTGCAGCGAACGTTCTCGCGCATCCGCTCGCAGCGTGTGCAGATTCTCAATGAGCAGATTCAAGTGACGGGCGCCACCGCCATCGTGTCCTGCGTATGGCAGGCGGTCTTCGAGCTGGACGCAGGTGCTCCCAATCGCAGCGCTCCACGCACCACCCTCACGCTTCAGCGCGCTGACGACACCTGGGTCATTGTCGGCCGGCGCTAGCCGGGTCATGGACTTTCAAGGAGCAGACCGACGTATGCGGCATACGAAGATTGTTAGAACAGTGGTGACCGCGTCTCTGATGCTGCAAGCCGGCAACGTCGCGGCGCAGTCGCCGACGCTCGTCGGTCAGATGTCGGACCTCTTCCTCCAAAGCATTGTGCTGGCGCGCACGCCCACCGGCAGCGGCCTCGTTGCACACACGCCGGTGTTCGTGGACAGCGAGAACGTCACCGACGCGGAGCAGCTGATCGCACAGGTCAACCAGCAGATTGGCGCACAGGTGTCGAACTTTCCCTTGGGGTCGTCTGCGAGCGGCTTCACCTTCGCCTACGACCCGTCACTCGGCACCTTCAGCCGTACAACGGAAACCTTCGGGCCGTCGTTCGCGGAACGCGCGGCAACGCTCGGATCGCGCCGCATGTCCTTCGGCATGACGTATCTGCACACTGGGTACAGCACGCTCGATGGCCGCGACCTGCGCAACGGCGACATCGCCTTCAACCTGCTGCATCAGCCGCTGACGCCCGCGAGCTACGTCGAAGGCGACGTGGTGCAGGCCACACTCGGGCTCGGCCTCTCGAGCAACACGACGGCATTTCAGTTCGACTACGGCGTCTCGAACCGCCTTGATCTCGGCGTGGCCATTCCAATTGTGCAGGTAGGCATGCAGCTCACTTACCACGCCACCATCCTTGACTTCTCAACGCACACGGTCTCGCCGACGACGCATCTGTTCGCGAATGGCACGAAGACACAGGACTTCAGTTCGAACGGCTCGGCATCAGGCGTGGGCGATGTGGTCCTGCGCGGCAAGTATCGTCTCGAGGACATCGGCGCCATCAGTGCGGCCATCGGCGTCGACTTGCGGCTGCCCACCGGTGATGAAAACAACATGCTCGGCACCGGGTACGCCCAAACCAAGACGTTCCTCATCCTGTCGAGCAAGACCAGCGACCGCATCGCCCCGCATCTGAACATCGGATACACGTTCGGACGCAGCAGCAACTCGGCGCTCAATCCCACCGATGCGTTCAACTACACGGGCGGGGTGGAAGTACTCGTGACGCCCAAGGTAACAATCGTGGCAGATCTCGTCGGTCGACGGCTGAACCATGCACAACGGCTGAGCGACGCGCTCACGCCGCATAGCTATCAGCAGGGGCCGACCGCGCCAGCCGAAACCGCCACGCTTACCTCGGTGGCGATCGCCGACGGCGCGCTCGGTTCGGTCTTGGGCTCTGCCGGAGCGAAGTTCAATCTCTGGCGCAACCTGCTGGTTTCGGCCAACTTGCTCCTGCCGACCAACAGCGCGGGGCTGCGCATCAAACCGACACCGGTCATCGGATTCGACTACTCGTTCTGACGCATGCGTCGGCGCCCCGAAGGGATGTTCGAGCCCAGGGTGTCGACAGCTCAACGCGCAGCAATCGACTTGTCCAAACCCTTGAACAGTACGACGTCGGATGTCGTCGTCTGGCGCATG
>JBEBGB010000817.1:0-2417 GCA_040081675.1 Vicinamibacterales bacterium | reverse complement strand
GGTTGTCGATCCTGTCGTTGTGCCTCTCGAAGCCGTCAGACGTCCGCCGGGCATGCCGCCCTGTCAGGGCTTCAAGTACGACATCAACGGGTTCTTCACGGCTCGGGCTGGACACATTCCCATGTCCTCACTTGCCGAGGTCGTGAAGAGCGGGAAGTTTCATCCGACCGTTCAGCGCCGGCTGGAGCAGGCCGAGCAGGGACCGGCAAACGGACCTGACACGCCGTCCTGCGCGGCGGAGCGTGAGTATCGCGACGCGGTTCGACGTGCGGTGCTTCAATCGATGGAAGGCTCGCGCGTCGATGCGCTCGTGTATCCGACCTGGAGCAACCCGCCGCGGCTCATCGGCGATCTCAACTCACCCGCTGGTGACAACAGCCAGTTCTTTTCTCCGACAACGGGCTTTCCGGCGATTCAAGTGCCGATGGGATACACACGCGGTCAGTTGCCTGCGGGTCTGACGATCTTCGGACCCCCTTGGGCCGAGGCCACGCTCATCGCGTACGCCTACGCATACGAGCAGGCGACACACCATCGCCGGCCGCCTGCGAGCACGCCGCCGTTGCGTTGACACTGGTGGCGGGTCGCGACCGCCGGCGAACAGTAGGGTTGCAAAGCGGCCAAAAGCTCTACGACAGAGGACACTGAGCGGAACCGAGAACACGGAGAATCCGAGAAGAAAATGAGCCGTGGTCTTCTGTTCGTCTCCGTGACCTCCGTGGTAGTGCTCTAATTCTGAAACGCACACGTGGCATGCTAACGACTCATGAATGAGTGGTATCGAATTTCCGAAGAGGCCGCGCTGGACACGCCGGGCGTCGTTGTCTACTGTATGCCGCTCTTGTTGTCTCACGCGTTGTCTCGATCCCGGGAGAGGGTCTTGTGTGTGTCGATCTGGGTCACAAGGCGATTGCGTCAGAGGGTGCGCTCGAGAAGCGCGTGTCCTTCCTGAATGCGCCTGGTCTCGAGGCGATCGGCCACAGCGAGGAGCACCTCGTGCTCGAGATCACGGATGGCGCCGCCTACAAGGTGGGTGACTTGCTCTACGGCGTTCCGTTTCATGTCTGTCCAACGATTGCGTTGCACGACCAGGCGACAGTGGTTTCCGGCGGTCGTGTCGTTGAGCACTGGCACACCGCTCGTCACCGGTCCATCCAACAGCAGTGACGTCCGCACGCTCGGTCGGGTCAGGCCCGATTGAACGGCAATCCCTCTGGCACCGACCGTTTCGCGTCGCCCCATTCGCGCTGCGCTTCCGTGGCGCGGCGAAAGTATGCGGATATGCGTTGCGCGACGTCGCCAGTGAATCCGACATCGGACACGGCCAGGTCGAAGGCCTTCAGGCAGGCTTCGTCCAGGTCGACGTGCTCTCCGTGACCGGCGTGGATTCGTATCATGGAGCTTTCGTCCCCGAAGCCCGCCGTGTAGAGCGGAGGACCGCCGAATGCCTCGGCAAGGTAGGCGGCGAGCCGCTCGTCGTGGCGCGGATGCGTCCCGTGCTCGAACGGATGCCAGGCGAGCGGGTCCTGCTGCAGCCGTGCGTGCCAGGCTTTGCAGAGGGCGAGAATCCGGTCGAATCCACCGGCGTCTTCGTACAGGCTCATGGCGCGATCCTACAGCCCCGACGCGCTCCTGCACAGGCGCTTCAAGCCAGCCGCTTGACCAGCACCTTCGACTTCCGGCCGCTCTGCTCGTACCTCTCCCGTCTCGCCGGCGGCAGATCGTCAGGCGTCCCTTCAACGAACCCGGCCTTTGACTGAAAGTACGTGAAGGCCTGTGTGGACAACGCCAGCAGGCGCGTCAATCCGATGGCGCGAGCACGGTCCTCGACGAACTGCGTCAGTTTCCGGCCGATGCCCTGGTTCTCGTGCGCGGGGCTGACGAAGAGACTCGCCAGCTCGCCAGTCCGCTGATCCGGAAACACGTGCAGCGAGACACAAGCCACCGGATTGCCGTCGATTTCGAAGATGAAGTATTCGTCGATGTTCCTTTCGATCGTCGCCAGCGGCCGTCGCACCAGTTCCTCGGATTCGACGGCCTGCCGGGTGAGCATGAGGATCGCTCGCACGTCTTTCTTCTGTGCCGGCCGGACTGATTCGTACTGGTTCGCATGGATGAGCGTGCCGAGGCCGTGATTGTCGAAGACCTCTGCCAGCAGTCCCTCCTCGAGCCTGCCGTCGATGACATGTACGCGCGGCACACCGGCGTTGCAGGCACGGACGGCGCGTTGCGCACGCGACAGCATCTCGGGTGCGAAGCCGGCCCCGTCCCGCTGCAGCAGCTGGCTCAGGTCGCCGACCAGCATCTGCCGAATGGGCTGTCCCCGATAGATCAGCCCTTCCTGGGACGTGATGAAGATCAGCTTGACCGCTTTCAGCTGCGTAGCCGCGGCGACGGCCACATCATCCGAGTTCACC
>JBEBGB010000816.1:0-2420 GCA_040081675.1 Vicinamibacterales bacterium | reverse complement strand
CGTCAAGCCCGGCGCGACGGCTCTCCTCACCGGTACCACCGACACGAGGCAAGAGCAGATCGTGCTGGCGTTCCAACGATATGGGCGCGGCAAGTCGCTCGCGTTCCCCATCCAGGATTCCTGGCTGTGGAAGATGGACGCAGCGGTTCCCGTCGAGGACACCACGCACGCCACGTTCTGGAGGCGGATGGTTCGGTGGCTCGTCGACGGCGTGCCCGAACCTGTCGCCATCACAAGCAGCATCGACCGCGTCGAGCCAGGCGAGCCCTTCAAATTGAACGCCGAGGTCGTTGACAGCGCGTTCGTCGAGGTGAACGACGCCAGGGTGGTTGCGCAAATCACGTCGCCTTCGGGAAAGACGTCTGAAGTGCCTCTCGAGTGGACCGTCGAGAAGGACGGTCAGTACAAAGGCCAGTTCGTGCCGGACGAGACAGGCACGTACGAGATCAAGGCGTCGGCCGCACACGGCGGCAAGGAGTTGGGCGCGAGCACGCTCCACGCGCGCGCATCGGCCGGCGACGCGGAGTACTTCGACGCGGCCATGCGCTCGACGCTACTCACTCGGCTCGCTGAGGATACGGGCGGCGCGTTCTTCACGCCGGCAAACGCCGCGCAGTTGCCCGAGGCCATCAACTACAGCGGCCGCGGTGTGACCGTGGTCGAAGAACGGGATCTGTGGGACATGCCGATCATTCTCCTTGCGCTGCTCGCTCTCATTGCCGCGGAGTGGGGCTATCGCAGACAGCGGGGGTTGGCATGAGTGGCCGGACCACGATTGCGCGCCTGATCTGGGCGGCGCTCCTCGTCTTGGGCGGCGTGCAGGCGGCAGCTGCGCAAGACGTTCACCTGCTCCTGGTCACGGGCGTTGGCGGCGACGAGGAACACTCGGCGCAGTTCCAGAAATGGGCCGGCGCGGTGGTGGACTCGGCGAAGAAGCACGGCGTCCTCGACAGCAACGTCAATTGGCTCGGCGAAGCGCCCGACAAGGACCCTCGGATCAAGGCGCGTTCCAGCAAGGACAATGTGACGAAGGCGTTCACGGATCTGGCCACGCGAGCCAAGCCGAACGACGACATCTTCATCATGCTCATCGGCCACGGGAGCTTTGACGGAAAGGCAGCGGCGTTCAATCTGCCAGGTCCGGACTTGTCGGCCGACGACTATGGCCTCCTGCTGCGCAAGTTCCCCACGCAGAAAGTGGTCTTCGTGAATACCGCCAGTTCGAGCGGCGCGTTCCTCTCTGCGCTCGCCGGACCGGCACGCACGATCGTGACGGCGACCAAGACCGGCGGCGAACGCAACGAAACACGCTTCGCGGAATACTTCGTCCAGGCGCTCGACGCCGAAGAGGCGGACCGTGATCGCAACGGACGCGTGTCGGTGCAGGAAGCATTCGACTTCGCCGCAGCCAAGGTGAAGGCGGCCTACGAGAAGGAAGGCCACATTCTCACCGAGCATGCGTCGCTGGACGACAGCGCTCAGGGCAAGCTGGCCGGGACACAGTACCTCGCACCCGAGCGGTCGCGCACGGCTGCCGCACAAAGCGCGGATCCGGCGCTGCGCGCCCTGCTCGAACAGCGAGACGCGCTCGAGCGTCAGGTCAACGACTTGCGACTGCGAAAAGACAGCATGGACCCGGCCGCGTACGACCAGCAGCTCGAGAAGCTGGTGACGGACCTGGCCGTGAAGACGAGACAGATACGAGAACTCGAAGGACGAAAGTGACCGCGCGACGCGCGAGTAACGCCTGAGGAGATGAGCGTGGCTTCCAACACCGACGACTTGCAATCACCGGACGACATCGCGCTGGCCGACCGCATGAACAACGGCCGGAAGGAAATCCTGGCCGAGTTGCACAAGCGAATCATCGGCCAACACGCCGTGATGGAGCTGGTGCTCCAGACGCTCTTCGTCGGCGGCAACAGTCTGATCATTGGCGTCCCCGGCCTGGCCAAGACCCTGTTGATCCAGACGCTGGCACAGGTCCTCGAGTTGAAGTTCAAGCGCATCCAGTTCACGCCTGACTTGATGCCGTCCGACATCACGGGCACCGACATCATCAACGAGGACCCGGGCACCGGCCGCCGGCAGATGGTCTTCGCCCCGGGTCCCATCTTCAGCAACATCGTGCTGGCGGACGAAATCAACCGCACGCCGCCCAAGACCCAGGCGGCCCTGCTCGAAGCCATGCAGGAACACCGCGTCACGATTCAGGGACGCACCTATCAGCTGGACGAGCCGTTCTACGTCTTCGCCACCCAGAACCCGATCGAGCTCGAAGGCACCTATCCGCTGCCCGAAGCGCAGCTCGATCGCTTCATGTTCCACATCCTCATGGTGCACCCGCCCGAGGCGGAGGAACTCGAGGTCGTGCGCGAAACCACCGGCATCATCGACCCACATTTCAATCGGCCCGTGAC